>NZ_CFKYFN010000015.1:0-12040 GCF_985060555.1 Odoribacter sp.
GGCAACCGCCCGAAAGATGCTGGCCGACGGACTCCCCATCGATGTCATCCGTAAATACACCGAACTCTCGGAGGAGGAAATAAAAAAACTGGAGCATTAACAGACTCATTATAGAACCGCCCGGACAGTTTCCCAAGCGTCCATTCGTCATGGAAATCAACCATAACGGCTTTCCTGTAAGCACCAAAAAACGGCAGGCACCGGGGTACTGCCCGGAGTCTGCCGGTCCGTCAAAACGAGCCGGCACATATCATGGAGAAAAGTATAATAGGACAATCCTAACCCGACGCTTTTCAGACCGGCAAATCATCCACAACAGGTTAGTTTATCTATTGGTTAATGGGGCGCCGAAGCAACGGCTTCGCCTGGAAAAGAAGGCCGGCCACCGCTCAGAATATTCAGGCGGACAAGGAAGTCTGCACGATAAGAGGGACCGATAGGAAAATCATGTTGGACTATCCGTACCGTATTGCCAAAAAACGTATCGATATCGTAAAGGCTGACGACATAGCTGTAATGGAGCCGGACAAACCCCAAAAACGCCTTATAATCATTTCGACTATAAGGCGTTTTTATTTCCCCGACTACCCCAAGGGCAGCCAAAACTAATAACACAATCCGTAATTACCGCCGGTAGCTCCACGCACAATCATATTTTCGGTAAATGTGGATGCGATATATTGCAAATCCACCACTTTTCCATTCCCGCTAAACTGGTACTCGGGAAGGCTATTTCCCTGGGGTACTCCCCCGACCATGTTAAACAAACGGAGCGTATAATCATTATTTCCTCCCGTTGTCCCGATCACCAAATAATCTTTCGTGTAATCACCCCCATAAGGACGCCAGTATTTATTCGCCACATAATAAACCGTCTCTCCCGCCTGCAATCCCGGAACAGACACAGGAACCTCGATATTATTCGTCAAAGAATAAGCATACAAGACTCCATCCGTCACGTAGTAAATCATCGGAGTGTTCGACGCACACACCGCGTAAGTCGTTGCCCGGGCAAAGTTCGTGTTACCTGCAAACACTTGTACCTCCTGCACCGGATTCGTTGTCCCGCCATGCTTCAATTTATACAATTTCCGCTCTCCTCCCGATGATTCAAACACAGCATACGCCACGTTTTTGAAAGAGGTATTCGCCGTATTGTACAACATCCCCATATACAACATTTTATCCTTGATACCGTTTGGCTGATACGATGAAGCATTATTCTCGTACACAGAAACCACCCCGTTGGAATTCACAAACAAAAAACGACCGTTCAACTCATCCCAGTACATGAACCCCATTTTCTGCCGGTCGTAAACAGCCCATTTCGAGGCTCCCCGGATAGTATCCGGCACTCCCATGATCCCGCTCCCGTTAGTATTCGCTCTTACGCTGTAAACACTGTTTTCAGAGAAATACATGGTCCGGAAAAAACCTCGTGCCAAACGTCGGGGATGTTCTTCTTCTACCCCGTAAAACATAGATTCTTCGTCATGTACCGTGACCAGATCGGAAGTACGCAACAGACACACGCTTTCCTCCGTCGTGATTCCCAACACATGTCCCTTCGTCCGCTCCTGACTGTTCGGATCTACATAAGGAGTATTCATCAACTGCGCCAACAACAACGGTTTACCTTTCAATGCCTCGCCCTTCATCGAAACGAAAATATCTCTCGCCATTTCAAGCGAATCGGAACTGAAATCCAAATCCGAGTTTCCATCCGGTGTCTCTTTCAAAATATAAAATCCTCTGGAAAATTCCGATTCCACCCGAACCGACGCGGAAGCATACACTGCATATTGGTTAGCCGTATTTTCCACTTTCACCGTCAATATGTAATTTCCAGGTTCTTCCGAAACCAAATAGCTCAAATCTTTTTCCCGGCCAATCGTATCTACCTCCACGGCTGATATGTAATCCACCTTTCCGCTGTTAAAAATAAACCACGTGTATTTCAAATCGGAAGATGCATATTCTGTTTCCACCGTGATAGGAATGATCAACGAATCCAATAATCGCCTGGGATGATAGATCGTATTCATCCCATTTATCTGTATAGAAGGAAGTGGTGAATAATCATAATTCCCCTCGTCTTCATAACAGCCTTGTATCAATGCCAAAAGCATGATAACCCCTAATATATATCGTTTCGCATTTTCCATATACCTACATTTTAATTTCATTTACCAATCTTCAATTCCGTCCCGTCCGACCTTTTCAACGGTTCCTCTCCCCGGTTCGCCCGTGCAGCATTTTCTTGTTTCAAAGCTTCCTGCAGCCGACTCACCAAATAATTCATGTAATTTACATCATAATCCGGACCCAAATCATCCCAATATGTCATTGTCGGTCCCCAATCCGTGTTCAAATATCCTTTCGTGAGTCCCAGACTCGCGATATACTCGTCATCCCACTTTTCTCCCGTCGCGTCAATCAGGAATTGATGTAACACCGGATCATATATACCGATTTTCGTGTTCAGCGTTGCATCTTCCGCTGTCGCCCAAAACGAAGGACGATCCAATTGATCCGTCACCCAAACATATATACACTTGGGCAACACGAAACCCGGAACGAAATACTCGTTCTCCCCGATAGCAATCTCTATCAACACCTTATCCGTTTTCAACGAAACATCCCGTTTCAATACCACGGGAAGTTCGCTTCTCGTCTTCCCCGCAGGGATAATGTAACAGGAATGCAAAGCCGCATCATCAAAAGCCACGAAATGTTTGCCGGCAACAGCACAAGAATCCTCCACCGGCAATTGGACCAATTTTACCGGACGGTCATAGTCCACCACCTTGCCTATCGTTTTCAATGGGATCCACACGGTATCCGTTTCCGCCTGAGGTCCGGAATAAATAAATGTACGGTACACCAGGGTATCTGCTGAATTTTCCATATCAAAACCCAACCAACAAGTATCCACGTTATAAGGAGTCAACTCCTCATCGCAAGCCGACAACAACACGGACGACAACATCCATAATATCAGAAATTTATTTTTCATACAATTTTCATTTTAATCATTACTTTCCCGTACCCGGGTCATATTCCGAATCCGGAAGGGGTAAAATATATTCCGCTTCCCCGACTTCCGCAGCCCCCCAAAGCATCTTACGAATTCCTTGACGCTTGTAGGCATAAAACAGATGCCCCTCAGCATAAAATTCCCGGCGAATCTCTTCCAACACAAAGTTTTTCACGCTGGCGAGATCCGTAAAATACGCCGACACATTCACATTGCGAGCCGCCATGTAATCCGCATATAAGCGATTTGCTTCCTCCAGGTCTGTTGTCGTTTCCAACAAAATTAAGTACACTTCACTCATCCGCAACACCGGTACAATCTGCAATTTCATCAACAGGACATTGGCACCATACTCCTGCCCGGCATCATAATAATACTTTTTCACGCAAGCATAATTATAATTACCATTCGCATCAGGAATACTCGTGTTCCAAGAGTTAGCATAACCGGCATGCGTGGTAATATCCTGCCCCTCATAAAGTTTGTCGCGCATTTCTGCGGAAATAAACAAATTCGTGCCGGTCAAGCGGTCGCTACCTACCCCGGTCACGCCTATCGAATAGTCAATCAATTTATGATTGCTCAGTGCGAACAGACATTCGGAAGGTGCGGCATAATATTGCAAATTGAAATCCGCCATGGAACTCAAACTCACCGGCATGACCGTGTACACCGCTTTCGCCGCCTCGTAAGCTTTCTTCGTCTGCCCTGTGTAAAGATAAAAACGGGCCTGTAAGGCTTTCACCGCATAATAATTCAACCGCAATCCCCGGAAATCCAGAAAATCATCCTCCTGCCCGCTATATGTCAGCGAAGTACTGATCACCGGATCCACACTCAGGGCATTTTCAGCTGCCAGCAGATCACTTTCCAATTTCCCGCAAAAAGCCGCATAATCGTAATACCTTGGTAAATTCTTGAACGACACGTCTTCCGAGTATGGCAACGTCACCTTGCGTACCGGATTTTGAGGCATCTGCCCGAAAAGCCGCAACACGTCCAAATGACAGAAAGCCCGAATGGCAAACGCCTCTCCCTGCAAGACCCGAAAAGCCACGGAATCCTCGATACAATCCCCCCCATGTTCCAAATGCCTGAGCACGGAATTAGCCTGCACGATCACGTTGTACAGACCGCCATATATACCGGAAATCACACTTTTGGCATACGTGTTTTCATACTCGTACCGAGCCAAAGCCAAATCCGCGTCCCGGGTTGAACCGGACAGATCCCACAACTGTGCCAATGACTCAATATGCGACATCGTCAACCCCTCCCCATACAAATCCCGGTCCTTCAACTTCACGTAACATCCCGTCAAGGCATCCTTAAACCCTTCATACGTCGTATACATATCCTCTTCTTCCGTTTGTCCCTGGGGCTTCACATCCAGCCAATCGTTGCAAGAGGAACACAAGATCCAAAAACATAAACTGCAAACAATATATTTTTTCATATACGCTTCATTTAATCAAAACAATAAAGAAATATTCAACCCGACGTTACGGGCAAACGGATAGGAAGTACCGCGCTCCCGCTTCACGGAAGAGAGGTAAAAAAGATCGGACATATTCAACGAAAAACGCATATTCTGGATTCCCCATTTTTGCAAATAAGGGGTATTCAAATCATACTGCACGCTAGCCGACTGGAGCGAAAATACATTATCCGGCATCACGAAACGGGAAGTCATTCGCGTCTTTTCATTACTGATGCCCTTGAAATAGACCTCATCCCCCTCCTGCATCCAGCGGTCCGACCACACCCGATTGTCCACATTGCCCGTTTTGATCGTGGAGGGAGTCACTTCCACTTTATCCAACAAGGTGGAATTATACTGCTTTCCTCCCCAATGAAAACCGAAAGAAAGATTCAACGTCATCCCCTTGTAAGAAAACATTACCCCCGCATTACCTTGATACAAAGGGTCGCTCACGCCCATATACACTTTTGCCGAAGGTTTCCACTCGAAGGTGGGCTCCCCGTCTTTATCCAAAAAGATTTCCTTGCCGCTACTCGGGTCTATCCCCAAAGAGCGTACCGCATAAATCGAATTTTGCGAACGCCCTTCGTAATAAAGCGTGTTCACATCCACGTCGTCCATCAACATTTCTTCAGTTTGGCGTTTTAAATCATCCGACAGTTTGGTGATCTCATTTTTATTATAAGCCAACTTGCCGGACACCATCAAACTCATCTTCCGTTCCGTATCCCGAATAATATAACCGCTCACGGACATCTCGAAACCGGTATTTTTCACTTTCCCGATATTTTCCATATAAGAAGAAAAACCGGTTGCCAACGGAATATCCATGGCAGACAGTAAGTTATTGGTCAACTTCGAGTACACATCCAGACTTCCTTTCACCCGATTGTTCAACACGGAAAATTCCATCCCGAGGTTGTATTGCGCCGTCACCTGCCATTTCAAGTCTTCATTTCCCAATCCCATCAAATAAGCACCACCCCAGTAGGCGTAGCGATCATCGTCATAATACTTGAACATAGGCAAAGCCTGATAGGCAGAGAATTTTTGGGAACCGGTTTCACCATAAGACAGGCGCAAACGTAAGGTGTTCAGGTATGGATTCTCTCCCCAGAAATGCTCGTTATGCACGTTCCACCCCAGACCGGCACTCCAGAAGGTTCCGAAACGCTTGTTGGAGCCGAATTGCGAACTACCATCCGTACGCAACGATAAATCAACATAGTAGCGATTATCATACACGTAATTGACATTCCCGACCAGCCCGAGTCGACGGGTCGTATACTCCGATGCGGAAGGCATATCATTTTCCGCGTAATTCAATGCATTCCCTATAAACGGCCTATCGTTCGTGAATCCCTCCATCGTAAACCCGTAGGAATTGCTGTCATTTTGAGCGATGGAAGCGTCCAAACCGGCATAGAGGGAGTGTACCTCCCCGAACACTTTCGCATAGCTCAATGTCACGTTTCCTTCATACGTGTTCGCTTTCCCCGTGGTGTAGGCATACCGTCCTTTACGCAATACCTGATCTCCGGTGTAATCCTTAAATTCAGAGCTTTCAGGAGATTTGTACATGTCCGAAGTATTATTCGTGTGCGATATCCCGAATTTCCCCCTTAACGTCAGCTCCGGTGTCATTTTCCACTCGACGGAGAAATTGTTGATAATCTCCACGTATCCGCTTTTATCTATATTACCCAACGTGGCATCGTACAAAGGATTTTGGACCTGCGTTTCCCAGGCATCCCAACCGTCAAAATAACGGTTCAATTTTCCGTCATCCGTCCAAGGGGCATTATAGGGTTGCTGGCGGGCATAATCGCTGAAAGAGCCGTAAGGACTTTCCTCGCTTTTATTACTTCCTATACTCGTCTGATTCCTGAATGTCAAATTTTTATAACTATAAGATAAAGTCACGCCCCCACTAAACGTCTTCCGGCCCGAACCGATCATGGCCCCCTGGATATCTTTATATCCCAGGGAAGCAGACCAACGAAATTCCTCGCTTCCCCCTTCAAACCGCAGGTTATAGTTCTGCCCGACTCCAACGTGTAACGGTTGACTCAACCAATCCGTTTCCACGCCCTCCTCCACCGCTTTCAACCGCTTGTAATAAGCCTCTTTCAAAACGATATCCCTCTCGGGATTGGTTTCATGATGATACAGACCTGCGGCCCATTCCAAACTCAACTTATCCCGTGCATTCATTAAATCATACGACGTCAGATCAGGGATTTCCAATGTCATCCCGGCTTGCGCAAACACCCTCAATTTTCCCGCCTGCGGCTTTTTAGAAACAATCACCACCACACCGTTTGCCCCGCGAGAACCATAAATAGCCGTAGCCGCCGCATCTTTCAATATATTAATCGACTCGATTTCCTCCTCGTTATAATCCATCAATTTGGTTAACGATATTTCGAAATCATCCATAATAATCAAAGGTACATTCAAATCGTTTTTCGTCCCCTCGTTCAATTCTTTCAAATTGGTTGTCAACGACGAACTGCCTCGCACCGTAATATCCGGCAACCGGTTGGGATCGCTGCCAAATTCATTATTCTGCACGACATTGAACGCCGGATCGATATTTCGCAAGGTCTGCAACATATTCTGCCCCCGATAGGCCAAAATCTCCTCCTTTCCAATCGTGCTTACCGCCCCGGTATAACTCTCCCGGGCTTTTTTGAAAATACCGGTCACCACCACTTCATCCATTTGGGCAACGTCTTCCTGCATGACGATATTCAATTCCGGTTGTCCGGTATATTTTACCTCCTGCGTTTTCATGCCGACGAAAGAAAACACCAACGCCACATTCTCCACTTCGGGAAAATCCAACCGATATTCCCCCTCCACACCGGTTACGGCTCCGATACCCGTACCTTTCAGCATGACCGTCACCCCCGGCATCGGCTGTTCTTTTTCATCGACAACCCGTCCTTTCACCGTAACTCTGTTATAAACAGCATCGCTTGGGGAGTGCTCCTGCCGGGTACGGATAAGTATCCATCCGGATTCAATCGTATAAGTGAATTCCGTTCCTTTCAACAAAGTGTTCAAAGCTTCTTCAACGCTGACATTTTTCACGTCTATCGAATAAAGACCGTGTTGAGCCGTATCCGGAGTGTCGCGGAAACCGTAAGAAAGTCCCGTCTGCGCCTTTATCCCGGAAAGGATATGCGCCAAGGTTTTACCGGTCATTTTCAATGTCACTTTTTTATCCGTGTTTTGCCACACCGCATCGGCCTCTTCTTCCGGAGAAGCGGACGAGAGATTCGGGTAACACAGAAACGGAAAGAAAAACAAAAACAGGCCCACCACCCATTTATTCTTTCCGGAACGATTTATTATTTCTTTTTTTTTCATAAACTTGTGTAAGTTTTCGATGTAATGTTTCAATTATGTCTTAAACGGGACGACAAGGATACGGAACTCGCAAAATCGCACCTTGCCGGTATTCGAAAGGGAATCTTTCCTGGAAAGGTTCTCTTTCTTTTATTTTCTTACTCTATCCGATACACACCTCCTTCTTTTTTTACCGTTCTGCCCGTAATTTTCCGTAAAGCCCACACCACTTCGTCCAGGGATAGTTCTTTCCCGAATTCGAGGCTATACACTTCAACGGCAATTTCCGGTGCCACTTCTATCTCAACACCATACCATGCGGCAAGGTCGAAAGCAATCCGGTCGAGCCGCGCCCCCCTGTATTTGAAATTGTTTGTCAGCCACTGTATGTAATCGTCCGCATCCACCTCTTCCACCTGCAACTGCGCTTCACCGGAATCGTAACGGATTCGCTGGTTAGGACGGATTTTCGTTTCTTTACCGCCTGCCATCAAACCGATACTTCCCTCCACCAGTACCGCCTCCGTTACAGTCAAACGGTCGGAATAAAATAAATTAAAGCGCGTACCGTAAACAGTTACTTTGGTTTCACCTGCCCGGACGATAAAAGGACATCCGGAATGCGCCACTTCGAAATATCCTTCCCCTTTCAACTCCACTTCGCGTACCGAATCGCAAAAGCAGCCGGGAAACCGGAGTTCGCTGCCGGCATTCAGGACAACAGCCGAGCCGTCGGGCAATGACACCGAACAGGTATAACCGACCGGAATCACCACCCTCTCGTATACTACCGATTCTCCGGCAAGCAGTTCATCCGGCGGTAAGGTTTCCGCCGTCACGACGTAAGTATTTCCCGTCTCCCGCATCTCCAAAGCTCTCCGGTCTATCGTCTTTTCGTCCCGTTCCCGGAATACGGTCGGTACCGTCACTTTCTCCTCCCGGACATAGGTGCCCTCAAGAGAATACCCCGCCCGGTTCCCAACCCACGGATACAGGCACATTCCAACCAGAATTGCCGCCGCAGCCGCCACTGCGAGCCGGAGTATCCGGAGGCGGCGGCTCTTCGCCCGTTTCACTCCGCAGAGCCTCTCCTTTAACTTTCCGGCAGCCTTCTCCTGGTCAATACGGGCTATACGGTGCAAACTATCGAGCTGCTCCTCCAATGCCCCGGCCTCCCATACCGAATCCGGAACTTGCCCGGAACCAAATTCCTCTTGTGTCAGGAAACGATATTGTACAGCCTCGGCCTTTTTTATGGCCTCTTCGGCTGTTTTCACATAGGACTGTTTCATTTTATCCGAATTTTTATACTTATATCCGATTTGTTTGCTTTTTTTACCGATAAAACTCAAATATTAACATTCTATTAACACTTTATTTCCATTTTTTACCAGATTTTTCCGAATCCTATTCAGAAATCAGCTTATTATTTTCCAAACTTTTATAGTTTTGTATTGTTTAAAAGTGCAGAATCACTTATGCCCGATGCAAACAGACAACAAGACTTTCTCCTGTTATCGCGTTTCAACGCCCGCGATACGGAAGCTTTCGTGTCTGTCTACAAATTATTTTTTACCGAACTGCATCTTTATGCATCCCGTCTGTACAATTGCACCACCGTTTCGCCGGAGGATGCCGTACAGGATGTGTTTTGTTCGCTGCTGGAAAATAAGGGGACTCACTTCGAATCCCTGCTCAAATTGAAAGCTTTCCTTTATACCAGTATCAAAAACCGGTACAAAAGTTATTTAGAACACCGAAAAGTACAGGGCAAATATAAAACATATACAGAAACGGCTCAGACCTTTGCCTCTGAAATCACAGAAAACGAAGTGTACGCATTTTTGCAAAAATGTCTCGTCATGTTACCCGAGAATTGTGCCCAGGTTATGAACCTGTATCTTTCGGGTTACGAAATGGAAGAAATCGCCGGCCAGCTCAATCTGAGCCTGCAAACGGTATATAATACGAAATCTATGGCTATCCGCCTGTTAAAAGAAAAATTCGGGAAAACGAACTTTATCAACCTGCTGTTTTGTTTTCTTTGCAAAGTCAATGCTACATCCCCCACACGGTAATCGTCCGCCCGCCGTATTCCTCCCGACGGTGCCAGATCTTATCATCCCAGCTTACCCCTTTGTCCCGGTTGAAGACGATGAAATGGCCCTCGCTCACATCGCCGCAGCGGTCCATATACCACACTGTCTGCTCCAGGCCTTTAGCGATGGTCTTGTCCAGATCGCCACGCTTGATTTTCAGTTCCAGCACAATGCGTTGCACGGGGCCCCCGTAACCGTCCGTCAAGGGCTTGCGGATCAGCAAATCCGTACGGCCACGCCCCAATCCGTACTCCCGGTCGATGTACCCGCCGCCATTCACCACACGCTGCAGGAATGCCTGCAACAGCAACTGAGGGCCGCTCTCCTTGTAGTCGAAACGCTCGATCCAAGAATCCGCATTCTCACGGAAAAACTGCTGGAAATCCAAAAGTAATTTTTCCATATCGATGCTGTTGTCCGGGTTCATATACCACGCTGCCTGCTGGACCAGTCCGCTCTGAGTGGTCCACGTCAGTTCGCGGGGGATGATTTCCCTGTAGATGGCGTTCGCGATCCGACGGGGTTTATCCAGGGTGATCAGTCCCAAATCAGCGACATACTGTACATCATCCTGCGGCATCAGACTCTCTTCGGCATCCGTTTCGTTCGCCAGTATCGGACCGATAACACGGCGGACACGCTCTTCACGAAGTTTGTCGATCAGTATGTCGATATGTGTGTCACGGCGGTAGATGATTTGTTCCTGTGCACGGTATATCATTTCTGGGATGATGCGGATACTACGGTCGCGGTTTTCTTTCATGCGGCTCGTCACTTCGTAGCCCAGGGCATTCACCAGCCACGGCTGACCTTCCGTGGCCGTCCAGATCATCGGAAAACAGGATTCGTCGAATTCCTGGCCCGTAGCGGCGGTATGTTGCAGGTAGAGCGTACGGATCTCTTCACGGGAGAAATTGCCCAGGCGGAGGGATTCCGCTTTGATGTTGAACGCCGAACCGCCCGTAATGATGTCCTGATTCGAAAGTACGATACGGTAATCACGAACATCACGGACACCGCACAGGATGATGCTTTGAGGGAAATGACCCGGACGATTGGCATAACCGGAACGAAGCTGACGCAGGATGCTCACCAAAGAATCTCCCACCAAGGCGTCGATTTCATCGATGAAAAGCAACAAAGGACGGTCGAGCGATTCGCATAAACGGTCCAGATAACTGCCCAACAAATTGGAGGCTGCCTCTTCTTTTTCCAGTTCCAAACGCAAGGCCGACGGCATACCGGTGCCTACAACCCGCGAAGCTTCACGGGCAATCACACTGACCACATTCCGGTTCACTTCCTCCACGTTGTTCCGGGACGCCTGACCCACCTCGACATTGGCATAGACGGCATAAAACTCGCCACGGGTGTTCAGGTAATCACGCAAAGCCAGCAGGCAGGACGTTTTACCCGTCTGACGAGGAGCATGAAGCACAAAATATTTCCGCTGATAAATCAACGATTCCAATTCTTCCAGATCGATACGTGTCAACGGATCGATATTATAATGGATATCAGGCTGAATTGGACCTGCCGTATTGAAAAATTTAGGGACCTGTCTCATACTTCAGTGTTTAGGTGCAACAGTTGTGGCAAAGATAGTGAAAGCCGGGAGGAAAAGCAACAAACTGGTTTGATTGCTTTTACAGAACCGCATCCTATTTATACAAAGGTAAGAAAATTCATTCACTTTACAGCGGGAACAGGACGCTTTTATCCATTTAAAACTGGGGCATAGTTTTTAAGTGAATAGGGAAAATCATCTCCCCCTCTCCTCCTTGCCTAATTCAAAATTAATCCGTTCCTTTGCAGTATATAACACTGAAAACCATGGCCAATTACATCCGTTTCGACTGGGCGATGAAACACCTCCTTAGGGATAAAGCGAACTTTTCCGTACTGGAAGGGTTGCTGACCACCTTGCTCAACGAGAAAATCACCATCCGGCGGTTGCTCGAAAGCGAGAGCAACCAGGAAAGCGAGTTCGACAAGTACAACCGCGTCGACATCCTTGCCGAGGACTCCAAAGGTACCCTGATTCTCTTCGAGATTCAGAACAACAAC
>NZ_CFKYFN010000016.1:0-1059 GCF_985060555.1 Odoribacter sp.
TCGCTATATTTATTATATCGCCTTGACGGGCGCACAGTTATGCCCGATGCGCTGAAATTGGAAATAAAAGTCATTCAGCCGTGCGATAAACTGTACCTTTGACGGGTCGCGTTTGATGACCTCGAAGCGCTCCGAGAAGATACGCTTGACGATAAATCGGCTGCGGTTATGTTCCAGTCCGGCTTCCGAAAGCATCTTTTTAAACCGGATATTTTCCTCCGTGGTGAGCTTAAAATTGTACCGGTGGATACGGGGATCGGTGGCTGTAGGCCGTCCGGTTCTCTTTTTAGCGGTTGTCATAGTGTCGGTAGTTAAAGTGGCGTGACTCGGGAGCGCCACCCGGCCTCGCAGAGCGAGCACCTTTGTATGTCGAAAAACTTTTCGGCATACAAAGGTACAGCTCGCTGTTTCTTTGCAGAAACAAAAATCCGCGGCGGAAATTTTTTTGTGAAAACTTTGAAAAACCTCCGAAGCGGCGTCCGAGGACGGGCCTTTCCCGGTTGCAATATTACAACCGTGCGGGCGCCAAAACAAGCCCTCGGTGCGGACTGGAGCGGTCGTGAGCGGACATTAGTTCGGAAGCGTTTACCCTGTTGTATCTTGCGGCAGAAAGAAATTTTTCATTATTCGGAAACTTGAATTTATAGCTCTCTGGCAATTTCTCCAACTTTATCACCAGTGATAAATCCGGGGATGTACAGAAATAGAAAAATATAGATTTCCAGAAATCTGAATTGGAATATAAATATCTATAGATATGGAAATTATCCTTTCTGCAAAACAATAAAAACCTCTGAATATCCAAAAATGATGGAGTCAGCAAGCATTTCAATCTGCAATCAGAAAGGCGGCGTCGATTGTCGGTTACCGTTACGAGAGTACGTCTCCGGTCACAGAATGGAGCTATTAGGGTTTGGTGATGCGTGTTGTAAAGCGGCTACCGTCCGGGCCGCAGAAAGCCGCCTATTCCGACGGTAGAATTCTAAGATAAAACCAAATAAAAGCTGCAAAAAGTTTCATGCCCGGAAATTGTCATTTTTTGTCGTAGCGTTTAGCAAA
>NZ_CFKYFN010000017.1:0-25378 GCF_985060555.1 Odoribacter sp.
AGAGTTGCTGAGTTAATAGAGTTGCTGAGTTAATAGAGTTGCTGAGTTAATAGAGTTGCTGAGTTAATAGAGTTGCTGAGTTAATAGAGTTACTGAGTTAATAGAGTTAAATGGGAACAAAAGTTACAGAGGATATTTACAACTAAATAGTTGTAGATCATGACATTAGAAGCTCAATAACTTATCAGTTCAACAACTTATCAACTCAATAACTTATCAACTCAATAACTCAATCAACTCAATTAACTCAGCAACTCAGTAACTCAGTAACTCAGCAACTCAGTAACTCAGCAACTCTATTACCCCAGCAACTCTATCCCTGCTCCACGATTTGTCCGGTGTAGGAGATTGGGCTGCGTTTGAGGCTGTTGATGAAGAGGTAACAAGTGCCGTCGTGTCTGATATCTATGCTGAGTTTATAAGTATCGTTTTTTCCGACGACGCTGAATTGATAGAAAATACTCTGGCGTCTTCCTTTTCCGCGTGTTTGTCGGGTCAAATCCTGCATCGTATTACTGAAAACGATTCCTCTGTTTCCGGTTTGGGGGATAGAATAGCCGCTTCCGAAATACGGTAGATATCCGGCAGCGATGCTGTCGCGGATAATTACGAATGCACTGTCTTGAGCGATCCGAATATTTTGGTCACTGTAGGGAGTGGTTGGTTGTAGATAAAAAGTGTGATGAGTCGTTGCAATCGTATATTGCATTTTGAACCGATTGCTGTCGACTTTTTCTTTTATAATGCCGAAATTGGTGATTCGTTGGTTGTTTTGGGCTGTCGGGGAGAGAAAGATACCCCAGAAGAGCAAACCGGTGAAAAAGAATTTTACCATACCATAAAGATTTATTTCTCAGTTGTACGGTAATTCCGATATCGGGTTGCACTGTCCGGGGAACGATTTTTACGACTTTCCTGTTTCGTCTTTAACCGGACTGACGGTCCCGGAATAGGAAATTTGTGCCCGATTGTTGCTGTTCAGGTTTACCGAGCAATTCCCACCTCCTGAAATTTCCATGGAAATCTGGTATGTATCGTTTTTGGCGGTGATAGAAAAACGGTAAATCAGGATTTTTCTTTTCTTTTTGTGTTCGATTTTCAGGGATTGGTCCTTCATCACCCCGTCGAATTCAATGCCTCCGCCTTCACCGTAGGGAAGGGAATAAGCCCGGCCGAAAAAGGGAAGGGTACCTTTAGCGACCGAGTCGGTAATAACGAACTTACCTCTGGGATTGAAACGGCTGAGATCTTGGCCATCCTGGGGATATACCCGGTTGAGTTCGAATTGGAAATGATTGCTTTCAATCAATTGCCGGGTCTGCTGAAATTCTTGTTCCAGTTGCGCTGCTTTTTCTGCCTTGGTGGGTTTCTGTGCGGAAACAGAGAGGGACAGAATAGAGAATAATAACGAAATAAAAATAAGTTTTTTCATGGTCTTATTATTTAGTTGTTTGATAATTAGAAAACAAAAACTATACCAAACGAATCATGTATTTCCATCTTCCGGCCGATCTCCTGTCCCTTACCGGGTAGGTTAAGGTTGTCCGGCAGTGACGATATACATCTCTTCAGGGTTCCAATATTTGTCGGCCAATTCCAGTATCGCTTCGGGGGTGCATTGTCTGATTTTTTCAATGATCCCGATATAAAAGCTATTGTCCAAACCGTAATTCAGTTTATGTTTTAAGGAATCGCTTTGAGCGAATACCCCGTCTAATTCACGGAGTAAATCGCCGTATAAATAATTTTTCACCAGATTCAGTTCTTCGGCAGGTACTGTTTCTGTCCGGAGTTTGTGTATTTCTTTAAAGATTTCCTCGATCGTTGCTTCTGTATATTCGTTATTGACTTCGGTGGTGATACTCCAATAACTTCTTTGGGGCAGAGAGACATTGAAAGAGCCGATCCCGTAAGTATATCCTTTTTCTTCCCGGATATTCGACATCAGGCGTGAGCCGAAATAACCACCCAAAATTGTGTTCAAAAGCATATAACCGGCATAATCGTCGTCTGTCAGCCGTACACTGGATTTACCGATGCGGATGCTGGATTGGACACAGTTTTCTTTGGATACATGATAACGGCCTGGTTGAGCTGCATGAAACGGTTGTTCTTTTGAAATATTCCCGGGGGACGGAATGGGAAGATTTCCGAATAAACGGGTTACCGTATTTAACAGTCCTTCGTTTACATGACCACAAATAAAAATCCGGAATTGTCCGGCTTGATAATACCGGTGATAAAAATCGCGGATGAGGGAAACGGTGATTCGTTGATAATCACTTTCCTCGATCCGGTTGGCATAGGGATGATCTTCCCCGAAGATCAGGGCGGAAAATTTTTGTTTGGCCAGATAGCTGGTTTTTTCCAGGTTGACCAAGTATTCCTGGCGTTTATTCGTCAGGTATATCTCGAGTTCTTTGTCCGGAATATTACTTTCTGTAATGATTTCTGCCAGCATGGTCAATGTTTCTGTGGCATATTTATTCAGGGAAAGCAGGCTTACTTCGGTTTTATTCAGGCCACAACTGAAATCCACATAGGCCCCGTAATAGTCGAACTGGTCGGCGATTGCTTCTGCTGAATGGTGCAATGTGCCTTCGTTCAGCATATTGACTGTAGTCGAGGCAACCAGGGGTTGGGATTGATAATAGATTCCGGCCTCGAAGACAACGTCGATTTTAAAAACTTCCTGTAATGGATCGTTCAGGTAAAAGATTTCTGTTCCGTTGGCCAATATCAGGCATTGGTAGGGCAGGAGACTCGGAGTGGATAGCGGAGTTATTCTTGGGGCTATATTTCGGTTGGGCATCATAGGCTTGGTTTTAGATTATCTTTTTCTGTCGTGAAAACAGTTATTTTTTCAGATACCAAAGGGTAGAACAATTTTCTTTTCGGAATAGTTCCCTGGCAGTAGTTTTGATTTTGTCGACCGTAATATCGTTATAACGTTTACCTTCTGTATTGATCAGGTCGACGTCTCCTAGAAACTCGAAAAAGGCTAGATTGCTGGCTTTACTTTGATAGCTGATTTCACTATAAGAGATACGGGCTTCGGTTTTATGGATGATTTTTTCCACCTCCCGAACGGTAATTTCATCCTTTATAAAATGCTCGATTTCCTGGTTTATTGCCGCTTCTGCCTGACGGATGTCGATACCTTCGGATAGTTTACCACTGAAAATGAATAATCCCGGATCCCGGTCGCCCGAGACATAGGCGTCTATACCGGAAAATAAACGTTGGTTTTTGATCAGGTTGACGTAGAGACGTGAAGATTGCCCGTTGGATAAAATGTCGGAGATGATATCACAGGCATAAAAATCGTCGCTATCCCGTCCACCCATGTGAAATACCTTATAAATAGCGTCTGCCGGCACATTGTTATCCGGGACGATCGAACGGCGTTCCTCTGTTTGCCGGGGTTCGGCAGGGATGTGACTAACCGGTCCGTGGGCTGGTGGAATGTCGCCGAACCATTTTTTTACCAACTCTAAAGCCTTGTCTTCTGCGATATTACCGCAGATGCTGACGATTGCGTTGTCGGGTGCATAGAATTGCCGGAAAAAAGCCCCGACATCTTCCAGAGTTGCCCTTTCTATATGTTCCGGCGATACTCCGATCGTAGCCCATCGATAAGGGTGCACTTTGTAAGCCAGGGGACGCAGCTTCAGCCATAGGTCTCCGTAAGGATTATTCAGATAGCGTTGTTTAAATTCTTCGATAACGACGTGTTTTTGTATATCCAGGGAAGATGGCGAAAGGTTCAAACCTGCCATACGGTCGGATTCCAGCCAAAGAGCTGTCTCGATATTCGAGGCAGGTATGGTGATGTAATAGTTGGTCAGGTCATTGGTCGTGTAGGCATTGCTTTCTCCCCCGGCCAGCTGCACATGTTTGTCATAGTCTTCGATATGAGTGGAACCGCTGAACATCAGGTGTTCGAATAAATGGGCGAAACCGGTTTTGTCCGCTTGTTCATTGCGTGAACCGACCTTATAAAGTACGTTTACCGAGACGAAAGGGGTACTTTTGTCGGTATGGCAAATAACTGTCAGGCCATTATCGAGAATATGACGGGAAAATTGGATCATGGTATATCATTATTTTTATTTTGCCGGAAGTCAGAAGGAGACTGAATTGCTGCATCGGCTTATACTTTGGTTATAATCCCGGAGCAAGTCCTGCATGATCTCGGCAACACTTTCTTCGCCCTTGAGCATCGAAGCGATTTGTCCTATTTCGAGTTCGCCCTCTGCCAGATTGCCTTCGAAGATCCCTTGTTTAGCTCTTCCTTTGCCCAGCAGCTCTTTCAGGGTATCGGAGTCTGCTCCTTGGTCTTCCAGTGTTTTGACTTGTTCGTAAAATTCATTTTTAATCAATCGGGTTGGGGCTATTTTTTTCAGGGCCAGCATCGTCCCTCCTTCAGGAGTTTTCCACACCTGCTGTTTGAAATTCGGATGAGCGGACGATTCGGTAGCTACGGCGAACCGGCTTCCGATCTGTACCCCTTCGGCTCCCAATATCATGGCGGCCAGCATTGCTTTACCGGAAGCGATACCCCCTGCAGCGATCAGCGGAAGGCGGCAATGAGCAGCGACGTTCGGGATCAGAGTCAGCGTACTGGTTTCTTCCCGTCCGTTATGTCCTCCTGCTTCGAAGCCTTCGGCAACTATGGCATCACATCCGGCTTCTTCACATTTTTGAGCGAATGAGGCGCTGCTGACGACGTGAACGACCGTCATACCGTGAGATTTCAAAAAAGAAGTCCATTTTTTAGGGCTACCGGCAGAAGTGAACACGATCTTTACCTGTTCGTCCGCTAGTATTCCCATGAGTTTATCGATTTCCGGATAAAGTAACGGCACATTTACCCCCCATGGGCGGTCAGTGGCCTCTTTCATCTTGCGGATATGCTCCGTTAACGTATCGCAATGCATCGAGCCGGCGCCTAATAAACCGAGACCTCCGTTATTACTTACGGCCGAAGCCAGCCGCCAGCCACTGCACCATACCATTCCTCCCTGGATGATGGGATATTCGATACCGAATAATTGAGTGATTCTATTCATCATTTACTTGTTTTGCAACTATTCAACAAATTTACAAAAAATAACGGGAATTACATCGTAATTCCCGTTATCTGATTTATCATTTCTTATTTCTAATCTTTCTTGATATTGGGTAATTCCAAACCATATCCTTTTTTCTTGTCCTCTGCTTTTAACCACAGACCCAGGAACAGTGCGAATACGCCGAGGCTGGCGAAAATCAGCATCGGAACGGTGTAGTTATATTGCAACGGATCTTCGATACCGGGGTTTACTGCTGCCAATACTTTCCCGATGATCATCGGGAAAGCGAATAAACCGATATTCTGAATCCAGAATATCACGGCATAAGCAGAACCCAATAGACGGTTGTCTACCAATTTGGGAACACTGGGCCATAACGCAGCCGGTACCAGAGAGAAAGAAATTCCTAACAGCACGATAGAGGTGAAAGCGACGATCGGCCCGGCAATACTGCCTTTTAAAGCCGGTAAGGCCAGGGCAAAAGCCAGATGACAGATAATCATCAGAAAAGCTCCGTAGATTAACATCGAAGCACCTTTCCCTTTACGATCCAGGAAGTTACCTAATAGCGGTGTAATGGCTGCCGCTCCTAAGGGAAATACAGAAAAGATCATACCTGCTTTTTCGGCTGTAAAATCCAGATTACATTGCAACATATTGATGGCATATTTCTGGAATGGGAAAATCGCGGAATAATATAACACGCACAGTAAGGCGACGATCCAGAATACTTTACTGGAAAAAATCAATCCCAGGTCCTTGATTTGGAAGGGTTCTTCCGGTTCTTCTCCACTTTCTCCCATTTGTTTTTCCAGTTTTTTGTCCATGACAAAATAGACACAGAAAGCAATAAAACCGATGAGCAATAGGATGACACAGAATAAAACAGAGCGGGACACATCTTTTACACCTCCCATATTGGCGATTGCCGGAGAGATCAGTACGGCTGCTGCAACACCGATACGGGCGATAGCCATTTCCAGTCCCATCGCCAAAGCCATTTCTTTACCTTTAAACCATTTGACGATACCTTTCGATACGGTTATACCTGCCATTTCTACCCCACAACCGAAGATCATAAAGCCTAAAGCAGCCATTTTAGCCGAAGAAGGCATGCCTTCATAGAAAGGGAAGAAATTCCAGAAATTTTTGAGATATTCATCGGTAGCCCCTCCGGTGAAACCGTCGGATACGGCCCAGTATTTGAGGTAAGCACCGATTACCATCAAGGCGCCGGATAGTAAGGCGGTGTTACGTACTCCGATTTTATCCAGGATAATACCGGCAAAGATCAGGAAGAAAACAAATACATTCAAAAAGGTTTCACTTCCCTGATAGGTCCCGTAGGCTGCCGGGTCCCAGCCTTTTGTTTCTTGCAGCATGGCCTGTAGAGGTGATAAGATGTCTACGAACATGTAGGCAAAGAACATCGCCGAGGCTAATAATACCAAGGCTGTCCAGCGCATAGCAGGAGAGTCTTTCAAAAGTTTGTAAATTTTTTCAGTCATAGTTTTTTATTTAGATTAAAATATAATCCCCACGATGCCGCCAAAGTTATAAGAAATAAATAAAAAAGAGCCGTTTTTAACGACTCTTTTTGGCTTGCAAACGATATAAATTTGATATTTTCCGGTAAATAGCGCTGCCGGGTTAATATAATTTACATTGTTTTGTTAAATTCTTAATAATTATTTTTTTTCGGTTCGAAATAAGCCTGAGGATGTTCGCATGCCGGGCATTTCATCGGAGCTTTCTTGCCTTTCAATACGTATCCGCAATTACGGCATTGCCATTCGATCTCTTCATCCCGTTCGAAAACTTTACCGGTTTCTACCCGTTCCAGTAGTTTGCGGTAGCGAGCTTCGTGTTCGGCTTCGACCTTTGCAATCTGACGGAAAGTATTGGCGATTTGCGGGAAACCTTCTTCCTGTGCTATTTGAGCAAATTCCGGGTACAGATCTGCCCATTCTTCATTCTCTCCATCGGCGGCTGCTTTCAGATTTTCAGCTGTCGTACTGATTATACCGGCCGGATAACTGGCGGTAATTTCTACCATTCCCCCTTCGAGGTATTTGAAGAATTTCTTCGCGTGCTCTTTTTCCTGCTCGGCAGTTTCCATGAAAACACCGGCGATTTGTTCATAACCTTCTTTTTTAGCTACACTGGCAAAAAAAGTATAACGGCTCCGGGCCTGTGACTCTCCGGCAAATGATTTTAACAGATTTTGTTCGGTTTTCGTTCCTTTAATACTCATAGTCTTATTGATTAAAATGATTTAGTATCGCACTTTTATACTGCAATTTTAACGCATATAAAAATAATAAACAAATACTTTATTTTTATAAATTTATAGAGATTATTTATAAAGAAAATAGTTGGATGCAAAGAATCAGGCAGATAAATTTTTTCTTTAAAACTATCGTTTTTAATCGAAAGCTTATATCTTTACCTAAAATTCAGCAACTCGAAACCACTATGTTAGCAAGAGATTTGATAGCCACAGTTATAAAGACTTTCTTCGAGGAATTGGACGATGTCCGGGACGGTAAGCGCCAGATGAACGACGAGTCGCCTTATGCCGGAATGTATGCTTCTTATTTCAACAAAGACCGGGATTGGTTTATTCAGGCCGATACCGGAGAGATCACGACTTTTTTTGCAGACGATCCGATCTATAAATTGGAAATGTTGACCGAATTGATTTACCGGGATGCCCGGAGGCTGACAGATGCCGGGATTCAGGCGATCCTCTATCGGAAGATCATCGAATTATACGAGGTCATCGATATCCGTAGTCAGGAATTTTCTATGGACCGGATGAACCGGACCACTGAATTGAAGCAATGGCTGACGACTTATGAGGATAAAAGTTAGTTGGATTGTCAGAAACATGTTTGTCGGTTTGTGCGTATTTGTTATAAGTAAATACAAATGACATGGGATTGACAACGTATGATGATGAGTTTTTGTTGGCTGCGATCGTTATTATTTCAATGGCTTTGATCTTTTATTCCGTAGGGGTATGGAGTGAACGTATACAGGGGCGTTTGAAAGGGTGGCACGTGACTGCTTTTGGATTAGGTTTGGTGTGTGATTTTGTCGGTACTGCTTTTATGGCAGAGCTGGTACGGCTTACCGGTCAGGACAACCGTTTACATGCTGTTTTAGGTAGTATTGCCGTGTTTCTAATGGCGATTCATGCGTTGTGGGCTTTCTGGACATTTCGGAAAGGTTCCGCCCGGGCGAAACGCAATTTCAGCCGTTTCAGTGTCATTGTTTGGTGGGTATGGCTGATTCCTTATTTTATCGGGGTTTATCTGGGAATGACGGCGAAGATATAAAAATGATCAGCGGTCCTTCAAACTTGATTAGGAAGAAAGAACGCTGATCAACCGGAATGTCGTATGCTACTTATTTGGCAGCTACGACTTCGATTTCAACCAAAGCTCCCATAGGCAGATCTTTTACGGCAAAAGCAGCACGAGCCGGGCAATCCTGGGTGAAATATTTTGCGTAGACTTCGTTCATGGCTTTGAAATTAGCGATGTCGCTTAGCAAACAGGTAGTTTTTACTACATTATCATAAGTACAACCGGCAGCTTCGAGAATATAACCGATGTTTTTTAAAGATTGTTCGGTTTGTTCCTGGATACCGCCTTCGGCGAATTTACCGGTATTTACGTCTACGGGCAGCTGACCGCTGATATAGATCATTCCGTTTACTTCAATAGCTTGGCTGTAAGGACCGATCGCTTTCGGTGCTTTCGGTGAATTGATAACTTTTTTCATGATGCTCTATTTTAAGAATTTGACTTTTATAAATGTTGTCACAAAATTAAAAAATGAAATCAGATATTCGGAATCGTTATAAGAAGAATGCGCTATTTTAACAATAAAATAAGATTCACGCTCAGCACTACTTCCATTCGGAAAGTTGGTCTTCTATTTCCGGGATATCGCTGGCTTTGAATACCGGGCTTTTGATACCCCGGCGTTTTTGATCGTTGTAGTTTTTTAGGGCTTTTAAAGCTAAATGACCAAGAAAGATGAGGGCGATCAGGTTGATCAGGGTCATGAGGGCCATAAATAGGTCTGCCAGATTCCAGACGATGTCCAAACCGGCTACCGAACCGAAAAACACCATTCCTCCGACGGCTATCCGGTAGATTTGCAGACCGGCCGGATGCCGTGATATAAAGAACAAATTGGTTTCACAGTAGGAATAATTGCCGACAATCGAACTGAAGGCGAATAAAAGAATACAGAAAGCGATAAACTGAGCTCCGAAGGGACCGATTTCATGGCCGACGGCGGCCTGGGTCAGTTGAATGCCTTTCAAGGTTCCATCGAGAGGAAGGTCCGAAAGTAAGATGATAAAAGCGGTGCAACTACAAATGACAATGGTGTCGGTGAATACACTCAGGGCTTGTATCAGCCCCTGTTTTACCGGATGGGAAACGGTTGCTGTGGCTGCAGCATTGGGAGCGGAACCCATCCCCGCTTCGTTGGAAAATAAGCCTCGCCTTACTCCTTGCATGATCGTTGCCCCGAGTCCTCCACCGACAACTTGCTCTATTCCGAAAGCATTGGAGAAAATATGGCCGATCAGGGCCGGGATAGCGGTCATATGATTGAATAAAATGAATAAGGCCACTAAAATATAGGCAATCGCCATAAACGGAACGATGATACCCGCTACCCGTGCTATCCGGTGTATCCCTCCGAAAATAGTGATTAGCGTGAAAAAGGTCAGGATGATGGCCGGACCTAATTGGCCGGTTCCGTATATCTCGTGAAAAGCGATTGCGATGGTATTGGCTTGGACGGAATTGAAGACCAAGCCGAAAGTGATGATAATAATGAAGGCGAAAAGCAGGGCCAGGCCTTTCTTTTTTAGTCCTTTTCCGATATAGAAGGCGGGGCCTCCGATGAATGAGCGTTCACCTTTTTCTTTATAAATTTGAGCTAAAGTCGACTCGACGAAAGCCGAGGCAGAACCGATCAGGGCCAGTACCCACATCCAGAAAACAGCCCCGGACCCTCCTAAAGCAACGGCAGTCGCTACTCCGGCTAAATTACCCGTTCCTACCCGGGAGGCGGTCGCTATACAGAAAGCCTGGAACGAAGAAACGGAATTTTTACCTTTGCCGTTACTGACTCCCTGGCCTAATAACCTGAACATTTCTCCGAAATAGCGGAATTGTACAAAACGGCTTTTAAACGTAAAATATAAACCGATCAGAATCAGAAGGATAATTAATAGGTATGTCCAAATCCAATCGTTCGCAGAAATAATCCAGTTATTCAATGTTTCTAACATAGCTCTTTAGTTTTGACCTCTTTCTTTCTGGTGTTTCTACGGAATGATTGAAAAAATGTCTTGTTATTTTATATTTTAAACGATTCGATATAGTTTGTTGAAGAATAAATTTTGGTGTTTATATACATGTTTACCCTAAATGTAGATTTATTTTTTTCTATTCCGCTTCCGGGTTTTATATCGTCAGACCGGTTCGCCTGGAACAGTCCGGTAAGGCTTCCGTTGATTTCATCGGTTCTTCTCTTGCCCGGAAAAACAAAATCTTTTGTTTTTCCGGGCAAGAGAAGAACTCACTGGCCGGCGGAGTTCCTCACTTCGCAAAAAAACTTTACGTTACGTTTCCGTCAGACACCACCGGTCAGTGAAAGAAAAAGACAGACTACCGACAGAAGTGATCGGGTCGCCAATTCCGATTACCGCAGACGAACTAGTAACGGAATAGACCTACCTCTATAAGTGTAAATATATATAATTGCCTTTCTATATATACAAGATGTAATCGTTTTGAATACTTGTCCAGAGGATTCTTGTAACGATATGGAGTATTGTCTGAAGAGACGCTTAGAAGAATTTTTCGAAATAATCCGTCGTAAATTGTTGGATTACTTGCATTAAATTTTTTTCTTTGTCACCAGATAAATTTTCGACTAAATTAATCGAACGTTTTTCTGGAATCCATGGAGGTAAATGAACATACAGAGGTTTTGATAAAGGCAATTGTCAGGGGAGATAAGAAAGCGTTTGGACAATTGTTCCGGATGTGGTATGTGCGTTTGTGTCTTTATGCCGAATCTATTGTCAGGGATCGGGATATGGCGGAGGACCTTGTACAGAATTTATTTTGTATGCTGTGGGAAAAAAGGGAAGAGATCGATATCCGGGAATCGATGAAGGCTTATTTGTATCGCTCTGTCTATCACGCTGCTCTCAATTCGTTAAAACATGAAAAAGTAAAATTGGCTTTCTGGGAATTTATTCAAAAACAGGGTTCTAAAGATGAAAACAACATAGAGTATTTTATAGATAAAGAAAATCAGGAAATCGTGTTTAAAGAAATAAATCGGGCAATCGATGGTTTGCCTTTCCAATGTCGTCAAATATTTCTTCTCAGCCGGTTTTCCGGTAAAAAAAGCCAGGAAATCGCGGTTGAATTAGGAATCTCTGTACGTACGGTGGAAGCTCAGCTTTACCGGGCTATGAAACGTCTGCGGGAAGAATTAGCCCATTTGAGAGGTAGCGCAATATTTTGGTTGTTCCTTCTTAGAGGAGAAAGGGTTTAGACCAGGGGATAAAGTTCGTAAACTTATCGTAGGTTTATTTCGTTACCAATTCGTCTCCGGTGATCGGAATTGTCGACCCGGTCGCTTCTGTCGGTCGTCTAGCTTTGTCTATCACTGACCGGCGGAACTCGCTTCGCTCAGACACCACCGGTCGGGCGTTCAGAAAAAGCAAGATGACACTCGCCAAAGCTCCAATGGTCCCCGAACACGAACACCTCCGACTTACGTTATCACTGAATTGCAGACTAGTCTTGATTTGAGAAAGATCATTCTTCCTGGAAATAATCCGGAGAGTCCGGCTTTCTATTGCTGCAAATTTCCACTTGTATTTTCTTTGTCGGTTAACTCTGCCGTGAGATGAAGGGGGTAAGTCTGACTGTTGTCACTGTTCTAACTGAAAAAGTCATATTTTTTCAAAAATCTGTAAGTAGTTTTAAAAATAGAGTTGTCTTAGATACAAATTTCAGTATTTATGGACAATTTTAAAGATAACGAAACCGATATACAACACTTGATCATCAGTTCTCTGGAAGGTACAGCTTCTGAAGAGGAGTTGTTGGTCCTGCAAAAATGGCTGGAAGAATCAGAGCAGCATTTTCTTCTATTTCATGCATACAGACAAGATTGGATACAAGCCGGATGTGTACAGCGTTACCAGACCGAGGAGGCTTGGAAGAAAGTAGAACATCGTCTGTTTCACCGAATGTCGGTCAAACATTTGTTTTTATGGACCCGGATAGCCGGATATGCTGCTTTGGTGGTATTGATGATTGCTGTCGGTTATGTTTTTATGCGTCGTGATCAGGACAAAGATCAGGCGTATGTTGTGGAAGGAAATATCGAGCCCGGAGGGAAAAAAGCCATTCTGGTGTTGGGTTCCGATGAAAAAGTGGTGTTGGGAGATGAAGCGGAAGAGACCTTGTTGGCTGGAAATACGACAGTGAAAAAAGAAGGGAATACACTGGTATACGGAGAAAAGCATGCAAAAGAAACAGCCGGAGAATATAACCGTTTGATTACTCCACGGGGCGGAGAATATGCTGTGGTATTGGCAGACGGAACAAAAGTATGGTTGAATGCGGAGTCTGAATTGCATTATCCTGTACATTTCCCGGAACATGAGCGGGAAGTACACTTGAAAGGGGAGGCTTATTTTTCGGTATCCAAACAGGCGGGCAAGCCTTTTGTCGTTTGTGTTGGGGATTCCCGGATCACTGTATTAGGGACAGAGTTCAATGTCCGGAATTATCAGGATGAGGTCGTGGCAACTACTTTGGTGAAAGGTGCTGTCCGGATTCATGATGCAGGACGGGAATGTGATCTGACGCCGGGACAACAGGCTGTCATAGAGGCGGACGGGATTCGGGTTCGGGAGGTGGATACGGATCTTTATACTGCCTGGAAGGATGGTTATTTTATTTATCGGGAGAAAACTTTGGAGGATATAATGAAGGAATTGTCTCGTTGGTATGATTTTACCTATGATTGTCAGTCGGAGGAGTTGAGGCAGATGACCTTGACAGCGAAACTACGGAAATTCGACCGGGTGGAAGATATTTTTGATATACTGAAAAGAACGGGGCGGCTGGATTTTGCAACCCATGGAAAAAATGTGACTGTGTTGGCTAAATAAAAAAGAGGAACCGTCCATTTGGCCGTGTGCGGTTTCCTCTCTTAAGCATAATTGAAAACCAATTATTAACTAAATTTCAAATGTATGAAAAAAAAACTTAAGGGTATTTGTTATCCAAGAGAAAAAGTGAGAAAATTATGCCTTATGACTAAACTTTCTCTAATTTTAACATTTTTCTGTTTGCAGATACAGGCAAACGGATTTTCCCAGCAGACTCGTTTAAGTATAAAGATGGACAATGTCAGCATGAAGCAGCTGTTTGCGGAGATTGAGAAACGGACGGATCTGGCCTTTGTATACAATACGCAGGATGTGGATCAGTTAGGGACAGTGAATGTGAATTTTACGGATGAAGAAATCGGTAATATTTTGGACTATTGCCTGAGAGGCAAAGGTATAAATTACAGCATTGTGAACAATCATGTGGTGATTCGCAAAGGGGAACAGCAGTTGCCTCAGCAGAAAGCCCGGAAAATCACAGGTAAGGTGTTGGACAAGGCAAATCACGAGCCGCTGCCTGGTGCAACAGTGAAAATCAAAGGTACGAACATTGGTACTGCAACTGATATTACCGGGGCTTTCCAATTGTCGGTGTTGGAAGACAATACCGAATTGGAAGTATCCTTTATCGGTTATGCTCCCCAAAAGATCACACTAGGGAAAAGCAATGAGGTTACAGTTTATTTGGAACCTCAGACCTCGGAAATGGAGGAAGTGGTGGTGACCGGTATGTTTACCCGTAAAGCAGACAGCTACACCGGTGCCGTAACTACGATAAAGAAAGAAGAACTGCAGCGGGTAGGCAATCAGAATATCCTGCAATCGTTGAAAAATATCGATCCCTCTTTTCAGGTGTTGGAGAACAATGATTTCGGTTCTGACCCGAACCGGGTTCCGGAAATCCAGATGCGGGGAGCTTCCAGCTTTACGGATATGAAGGATAAATACCAGACCAATCCGAATCAGCCGTTGTTTATCGTAGACGGTTTTGAACAGACCATTGAAAAAGTGATGGATATGGATATGAACCGGGTGGCTTCCATTACCTTGTTGAAAGATGCCACGGCCAAGGCATTGTATGGTTCCAAAGGTGCGAACGGTGTGGTTGTGATTGAAACCTTGGCACCGGAAAAAGGGAAAATGAGGGTTTCTTATACCGGGAACCTGAATCTTCAGATGCCTGATCTTTCCAGTTACAATCTGGCGAATGCAGCGGAGAAATTGGAAATAGAAAAAAGGGCGGGCGTTTATACCTCTACCGGCGGTAATCCGATAGAACAACAGCAACTTGACGAAAAGTACAATTCCTATTATAATGAGGTGTTAAGAGGAGTAGATACCTATTGGTTGAGCAAACCGCTTCGGGTTGGTGTCGGGCATAAACACTCCTTGACTTTCGAGGGGGGAGACGATGCCGTACGTTATGGTGTGGATTTTCAGTACAACGATGTGGCCGGTGTTATGAAAGGTTCTAACCGGCAGACGATTTCAGTTGGCTTTAATTTGCAATATCGCTACAAATCCCTGATTTTCCAGGAACAACTGTCGGCTACCTTTAATAAGGCTAAAGAATCTCCTTATGGTAATTTTTCCGAATATGCCCGTTTGAATCCTTATTGGAGGGCTTATAACGAAGACGGTTCCATTAAAGAGATTATGGGGGATTATGAGCTTGCCAATTATCAAGGGACCAAACCGATTTATAACCCATTGACGAATGCGAGTATCAATACCAAGAACCAGAGTTCCTATACAGACATCACCAATAATTTCTATGTAGAATGGCTGGCATTCTCGGGTATGCGTTTCAAGGGCCGTTTGGGAATCGTTAACCGGAAAGATGAGTCTGAAGTTTTCTATCCGCGCGATCATACCATGTTTAAGGATATAGACATTAATTCTGAAGAATATTTTGAGCGAGGCAGCTATAGTATGGGAAACGGAAAGAACTTTGAATACAATGCGGATTTATCCGCCAACTATTCCAAAGAATTTGGCCGTCACTTAGTATTCGTCAATGCACAGTGGAGTTTCAGCGAAAAGAAATACAATTCAGTGGAATTTGCGGCCCGAGGTTTTGCCAACGATAAGATGGATTACATCACTCATGCCAAGGAATATGCTACCGGTGCACCAACCGGAAGCGAGTCTCTGGCCAGGGAAACCAGTGCGTTGATTTCGACCAACTATTCATACGATAACCGTTATCTATTGGATGCGACTTATCGGGCAAATGCTTCTTCTCTGTTCGGAAACGATAAAAGATGGGGACACTTCTGGTCGGCAGGTATCGGCTGGAACGTACACAAGGAGCATTTCTTAGAAGATTTGGAGGGATTGGATCAGTTGCGATTCCGGGCATCCACCGGATATTCCGGCTCTCAGAACTTCAATTCCTACCAGGCTATGGCTACCTATAAATATTACAATGAGGTCTATGATAATATCATCGGTTCTTATTTGCTGGGCTTGGCCAATCCGGACTTGCAGTGGCAAAAGACCCGGGACAATAATTTCGGAGTAGACCTGACCTTGTTTGATGCCTTGGATGTGACATTTGACTATTATGTGAAAAATACCGAGAACCTGCTGACTCCGGTATCTTTGCCGCCTTCTGCCGGTTTTTCTTCCTATACGGAGAACTTGGGCGAAACCAAAAACAAGGGGGTTGAATTTAAAGTAAATTACCGGGTGTTGAAAAATAACGACAAAGCCATGTATCTTTCCGTTTTTGCTTCCGGTATGCACAATAAAAACCGGATCACCAAGATTTCGGATGCATTGTCTGTAATGAACAATGAGCGTGACAAAGAGAAAGCCAACGGTGGCGGCGGAAATCCGAATTTAGAGGAAAATTCCGGCATAACCAAACCCTCTGTACGGTATGCCGAAGGCCAGTCTATGGATGCAATCTGGGCGGTACGTTCCTTGGGAATCGATCCTGCTACCGGAAAAGAAGTGTTCCTGGATTTGGACGGAAAAATGGTTTACGGATGGAAGGCTGAAAATCAGGTGGTCGTAGGCGACAAACAGCCTAAATTGAGCGGTACCTTTGGCTTTAACTTCGAGTATAAAGGTTTTAGTGTAAATACGTCTTTCTATTACAAACTGGGCGGTCAGTATTACAACCAGACCTTGGTGGATAAAGTAGAGAATGTGGATATCCAGTACAATGTGGACAAGCGGGTGCTTGACGATCGTTGGACAACTCCCGGTGTGCCTGCCAAATACCGCCGGTTCAATCCCAATGATGCTTTGACCCGTCCGACTTCCCGCTTTGTGCAGGATGTCCGGGAATTGCAGATGACCTCTCTGAATGTCGGGTACGATTTCAGGTATTGTAATTTTTTGAAGAAGAGTGGGATTGAACGCTTGAAATTGCAATTCTACATGAATGACGTATTCCGGACTTCTACCATTAAGGCTGAAAGAGGAATTGAATATCCTTTTGCGAGGTCATGTTCTTTTTCTTTGCAGGCTACTTTCTAACGGATAATAATGATTATAACTAAGAAAAACAGATATGATGAAGAAAAACATATACCGTTTGCAAGTGGTGTTCCTGCTGGTTGCGGGTTTGTTGAGTGCCACTTCGTGCAATGATTGGCTGGACGTGAAGCCCAAAACGGAAGAAGAGGCGGAGGAATTGTTCTCTACGATAGACGGATTTAAATCGGCTTTGGCCGGAGTGTACATCGGTTTATCCCAGTCCGGGCTTTATGGCCGGGAAATGACATTCGGTATGGTAGGCGTATTGGGACAGGAATGGGGAGATGGAGCTACTTTGAAGACAAATTATTCAGCTTACAATTATTTATTGAATTATAATTATGAGCAGAGTGTGTCCAAGGCGTTGATCGACGTTGTTTGGAATAAGATGTATGAAAACATAGCGAATGTGAATACCTTGATCCAATATACAGATCTGAAACGGGAAGTTTTGGGTGATTATTATGAAGTGGTGAAAGGGGAAGCTTTGGCTTTACGGGCTTATATGCATTTCGATCTTTTACGCTTGTTTGCTCCATACGATTTTACAGCGGAAGCCGAGCCGGCAATTCCATATGTACGCGAAGCTGTCCCGGCTATAGCTCCTCAGCTGACACCGGCCAAATTTGTCGAATTGGCTTTGGCAGATGTCGATGACGCCTTAGGATTACTGAAAGAGGATCCGGTTTATACCGGTGCTGATGTTGCGGGAGAGGATAACGGTTATTTGGCTAACCGGAATTTCCACCTGAATTATTATGCCGCTTTGGGACTGAAAGCCCGGATTGCTCTTTATGCCCAAAACAAGACGATGGCATACGAGGCAGCACATGAAGTCATTCTGGCACAACAGGAAAAAGGCCTTTTCCCTTGGGTAAAGCTGGAAGATATCACGACGACCGTAGTGAATCTGAGGGACAGGACATTCTCTTCCGAACATCTGTTTGCTTTTAATGCAACAAAATTGGAAGATTACATCAAAACGTATTTTCGGGAGATATCGACCCCATTGACGGAACGGTTACGGCCGGATGAACTGTATGAAGCGGACGATTACCGTGTGAATCTTTATGAGACTTACAGCGGTTTTACGGATGTGTTGACCAAATTCTGGCAAATGGATAGAGAGTACGTATCGGGTCAGGGATATGTAAGTCCGAAACGGGACCGGATGCCGGCTATCCGGATCGCAGAAATGTATTACATTGCGGCAGAAGCGTTGAAAGATACGGATATGCCGGCTGCACTCGGACTGTTGAATACACTGCGGATACACCGGGGATTAACGGAAGTAAAGAATCTGAGCAAAGAGGAATTACAACAGGAATTGGAAAGGGAATATTACCGGGAAATGATCGGTGAAGGGCAGGTGTTTTTTTATCACAAACGGATGAATACCAAAATGATTGCTACTGCCAATGCTGTCTATGTGCTTCCGATGCCGGATGATGAGATTAATTTGGGACAACGTCAATAACGTAAATGTTGCATTATGAAAAAGAGATTATTAATAGGAATATTAGGGTTCGCAGGCTTGCTTACGGCTTGCTCGGAAGATGAGATCGATTTTTACACCGGACCGGCGGCAGTCAATATAACGATTGACGGCGATGGTACCTTTGTTCAGGGGGGAATCGATTTGGAAAAAACATTTGATATCCAATTGGCTGTACAGGGCGAACATTCCGATAAGGATCGGGTTTTGAAATTTGCTTTTGGCAAGGAACATACGGCTGTTGCCGGAACCAATTTCGAATTGCCGATGGAAGTAACTTTGGAAGCCGGGCGTTTAGATACGGTAATTCAGTGTAAAGTATTCCGTGAAGGTTTGACGACGGAGCCGTTGATGTTCGACTTAATGATTGATCCGACCGGAGATTTTGCCGGAGGAGTGTATGATGAAGTATTAGTCAAAATGATGATTGGTTTCCCGACGGCATGGGTAGATCCCTCAGGTTGGGCTGCTGATTATTGGTTGGGCAAATGTACGCAGGCTAAATATGCATTTGTATTTGAACAGTTGGGAACTGTGGATTTGGGGCCTTATCAGGGAAATTTTGGTATGGGATATATGAATTTGGCTAGTAAATTTAATGAAATTCTGGAAAAAGATCCGAGGTTGGATGATGACGGACAGGTCATGAGATTTGGTAATGGCTATTAATTTATAATTAACATGTTATGAAAATTTGCAGATATATAGGATTTTCTTTTGTCTTGGCGATGTTTTTACTGACATCCTGTTTTGATGACAAGGGAAACTACGATTACAAAGAGATTGGGGAAGCGGTTATAAAGGCAATACCTGGTGTGACGGATAACGGGGATAAATTGGTCTGCCTGGAAAATGAACATATTCAATTAACTCCCGAACTAGAATTTAAGGAAGGTACGACGGCTGAGGATTACGAATTTATTTGGTACCGTTATCCCCAGCAGCCGCAAGGAACGTACCAGCATTATGAACAAGGGGATACTTTGGCGATGACCCGGAATTTGGATTATCGTATAGTAGACAGTCCGCGCGATTATTGGTTGGTATATAAGGTTATCAATAAGAAAACCGGAGCGCAGAATGAACAAAGGTTTGAATTTATCATTTCGGCTGTGAACGGTTGGATTGTTTTGGACGAAGATGCGGCTGGAAACGGCGATTTGCAGATCATCCGCGACAAAGACATCGTGGAGGGAGGAAATGGACAGGTAGTGAAGGATTATTTTTCCGTGAATAATGGTGGTAAAAAAATGCAAGGGGCCCGGTTTATCGGAATTTGTACAAATTCGTCGGTTTCGAATCTATATGTATATTCGGATGAAGGCGCATATATTATGGATGCTTCTACCTACAAGGAAAGAGAAGATGCAACCTATGCCGGATTGTTCAATTCTGTCGTTACATTGGATGCGGTTAATCCTCAGGCACATGTGTATGAAACCGATCATCGCCGTATGGATGTATTGGTGAATAATCATAAAGTGTATGCGATTGCTTATATCATGATGGGTGAAAGTCAGTATTCGGAGGCGAAAGGAGTGGATGATTATGTGGCGGCTCCGGCCATCGCCCCGGTGCGGATAAGCGGCCATGATAATTGTGCGGTATTGTTTGATACCAAAAACAATCGTTTTATCACAATTTCCGGATCTAAAGCTTTGGCGGCACCGGTATCTGCCGGAGGAGCTTTCAATACGGCTGCCATTGATCCGGATTTGGAATACGTATATATGAACGAGGGTAAAGACAGCGAGACTTGCTTAGTTATGAAGCATAAGACAACCGGTGATTTCTATCTGTTCCGGGCTAATTTGGCAGCGACTGAGCCGGTGGCTGTTGCGTGTGAGAACCTGGGTAACTTGACCGATATGAGTGAGGCGAAACAGTTTGTTTTTGGTATTAGGGGAAATGTCCTGTTTTATGCTACGGATACCAAAGTGTACGCTTGGCGTAACGGTAAAGAGGAGGCTACGGAATGTATGACGGTCGGAGCGGGTGAGCGGATCAGCCAAATCAAGATCTACAATAATCCTTCGGACAACGTTATGACGGGCAAAGTGCTGTTTGTAGCGACACAAAAAGGAGATGAAGGGAAAGTATACAAGGCTGTATTCAATGAGATGTCGGGTCTGTTGCTGGAAGAACCGTTGGAATATACCGGATTCAAACTTATCAGGGATATGTTTTATAAATAATGATTATGGAGGGACTGTTGCATTTATTTGTGACAGTCTTATCCATTTAAATTTAACAATGAAATTATGAAGAACAGAAAAAGGATTGGGATGAAATGGTTGGGAGGAGTGATGTTGGTATTGTTGTCACTGACAGGGAATGCCCAAAAAACAGTATTTCAAAACCTGACGTGGGAACAGGCTGCGGAGTTGGCACAGAAAGAGAATAAGATTATTTTGGTGGATGCCATGCGGGAACCCGCTACACCGGAGGCTCGGAAACAAAAAGACAAGGAAGAGGCGGTATGGCAGAAGGTTGCTGCCAACCTGGAATTTTGTAAACAGCATGTGGTGGCCATCCGTATCGATATGGCTTCTGAGGCTGGGAAAGAGTTTGCTCCGAAATTGGTGATGAATATGTATCCGACCTATGGTTTCTTCATGCCGAACGGTGATATTTTGGGTACGGTCAGTCCGTTTCTGTTGGCTAAAAATCCGGAACTTTTCCTGGAAAGAGGGAAAAAGGCCTGGGAGCAGGCCGAAGTGAAGAGAAACAACAAACGTTCTATTGTCTTTGAGGAAATCGGTTTGAAAGAAGCATTGGAAAAAGCTAAAAAAGAAAATAAACTGGTTTTCATTGATGCTTATACCGCTTGGTGCCAGCCTTGTGTCATGATGGGAAAAAATGTGTTTACCCTGGACAAAGTGGCCGATTTTTATAACCGGAATTTCATCAATCTGAAAATTGATTTCGGGAAAGAAAAAGAGTTGGCGGAGAAATATGCGGTACGTGGCTATCCGGCTTTCCTGTTCCTGAACGGAAACGGCAAACTGGTTCATGCGGGAGGTGGTTATACGGAAGCCGATGCTTTCATCGGTTATGGGCAGGAGGCATTGAAAAAAGCGGAAGGCATTGTCTTCTTCAAAGGGACCTGGCAACAGGCTTTGGAACAGGCCCGGAAAGAAAACAAACTGATTTTCATGGATTGTTATACCTCTTGGTGCGGACCCTGCAAGATGTTGGCGAAAGAGGTATTTACCGATCCGGAGGTGGCTGCTTTCTTTAATGAGAAGTTTGTGAATGTAAAGGTGGATATGGAGAAAGGTGAGGGGATGGAACTGAAAGAACAGTATAAGGTATCGGCCTACCCGACCTTGAATTTCATCGACGGTAATGGCGGGTTGCAACATTGTGTTGTAGGCGGCATGCCGGCGGATGCTTTGATCGCCCAGGCTAAATTGGCTTTGGAAGGGAAAGGACTGATTGCTTTGCAAACGCTTTACGTACAGGGAAACCGGGAATCTCAGTTTATCGAAGATTACCTGACGGCTTTGGATATGGGTAATCAGGCGGCCGAGGCTGAAAAAGTGGCTTTGGATTATTTAGGGAAGATAGAGCGGGCACAATTGAAAGAAAAAGCGAACTGGGATATGTTCAACAAATACATTAACGATGTCGATTCGGATATTTTCCGGTATGTGTACGACAACCGGAATGAGTTTGCCGGACTTTTCGGAGAAAAGGAAGTTAAGGCAAAAATTCGGAAAGTCTGGACGTTGGGGGCCAATCGCTATGTCACGGGAGAGGGAGAAGAAGTTGTGTACGACCAAAAAGGTTTTAAAAAATATGTGAAACGTCTGTCCAAAGCGGATGTGGACGGAAAAACGGATATCATTGAAAATGCCCGCATGACCAATGCCGAAAAATTGGGGGATTGGAAGACTTATATTGCGCTTGGCAGTGAACAGCTGAAAAACGGGAAAGTGGGTGATCTCGTTTTATATAACTGGGGATTGCGGATCAACCGGGGGTGCAAGGACTCTGCATTGAGGATGCAGGCAGCTCAATGGTTTGATGATGCTGCAGCAAAATCGAAAGAAGGACCGATGTCATTCAAGGTTTATTTTGAAAGAGTAGCCAATGATTTGAAACAAGATTATAAAGAAAGCAAATAAACAATTGAAATAGAATATGAAGAAGATTTTTAGTGTTGTGTTGGGCGGTTGCCTGTTGTTGGGTGCTTGTGCTGCTACTGAACAGAAGACGATCACCATTAAAGGGAAGGTGCAGTTTCCGGATAATCAGTATAACATGGAGATTGTGGAACGGAACGGTTTTGACAAGACCATTATCGACTCCTGTAAGGTAAATAAGGACGGAACTTACCGGTTTACCATGAAAGTGGATCGTCCCGGTGTGTATACGTTAGAGTGCCAGAAATGGCAGTCCGTACAGTTTTGGGCAGAGGATGAGGATTTGGAAATTAATTTCCGTGGTATGGATACGGCCCGGATCAAGATCAAGAATCCACCGTATGTGTATATCAATGGTGGGCCTAACAATGAAGTGATGAATTTGATGAACTGGGATGGCTACCGGGGTTATCAGCTAATGATCGGGATTTCGCAGGGTGTGTATCGGATTCAGGGATTGGATGACCAGGCAAAACAGGAAACTTCTATGAAATTTTATGATATGCTGAGCGATGAATCCAGAGCCCGGATCAAGTATATCGCAGAGCATTATGCTGACCGGAACAGTGTGCTGGCGGTGTTGCCGATGTTGCGCGGAAACGAGAATGCGGAGCTGGTTGAAAAGGTTCTGGCCAAATTGGAAGCTAAAAATCCGGATTATGCGCCATTGAAAAAATATAAAGCGGATATGGCCGAGGTAAAAGCTTTGCGTGAAAGTCTTACCGAGGGGAAAGTGGCTCCCGAATTTTCATGCCCGACTCCGGATGGGAGCAAGAACTTAGGACCTCAAGACTTTAAAGGAAAAATTCTGGTATTGGATTTCTGGGCGTCCTGGTGTGGTCCTTGCCGGGCTGAAATTCCGCATTTGAAAGAGGCTTTCGAGGCCTATAACAAAAAGGGTGTCGAATTCCTGAGCGTTTCTATCGACAAAGATGGCGCCGCCTGGCGGAAAGCAATGAAAGAGGAAAATATGCCTTGGGCTCAGGTGCAGGCTCCTAAGGCCGGTAAGGATGTGATGAAATTGTATCAATTCTCTGGAATTCCCTATATTCTGGTCTTGGATCAGGAAGGACGGATCGTCGGTAAAAATCTGAGAGACAAAGCATTGATGGATAAATTGGAGGAGATGGTGAGCGGCAAAAAGAAGGAGAGCGTGGCCATGCCGGCGATGGGAATGTAATTTTAGGTAAATTTGACACACTCTACGGAGTATCGGATTATTTACATTGAAAAAGAATATACATATGAAAAAATTATTTTTATTGACCCTGTTAATGGCAGGAGTGATGATGGGAGTGGAGGCTCAGAACCGGAGTATCGGTTTTGAACAGACCAGAGAATGGAAAAAGGTCATCAAAAAAGCTAAAAAGGAAAAGAAGCTGATTTTTGTGGACTGTTACACTTCCTGGTGCGGTCCTTGTAAGATGCTGGCTAAAGATGTATTTACCCGGGATGAAGTAGCGGATTATTTCAATGCCAATTTTGTATGTGCCAAATACGATATGGAGAAGGATGCCGACGGAGTGATCCTGAAAGACCGGTTCGGGGTGAAAGCATTTCCTACCTTGGTATTTGTAGACCCGGCCACCCAACAGGTGGTGCACCGGATGGTAGGGGCCGGATCGGCCGATTGGCTGATTGCAGGAGCCAAGCTGGCCAACGATCCGCAGAATAACCTGAGCGCCATGATCAAACGTTATGAGGCCGGAGAAAGAGGTGAACAGTTTTTATCTGCCTATCTGGCTGCCTTATCCGCTGCCTATATGGCCGAAGAGCAGGGTAAGGTGGCAGCCGAATACCTGAATTCGCTTTCAGAAGAACAGTTGGCTACCAAAGAGAATTGGGAGCTGGTGAAAAAGTATGTCAGTGATCCGTTGTCAGAACCTTTGAAAAAAGTCATGCAGAGCCGGGACAAATTTTATGCCGTGGCCGGTAAAGAGGTGGTCGACTATAAGCTGGATAACAGTATTATGGGAGCAACCATGAGACTGGCAGCTTGGCGTCCGGGTATGGATCAGGTTTTTGATGAAAAACGGAACGAAGAACTGATCGGTTACTTGCTTTCTGTCGATTATGCCGGGGCTCCGGCTGCTTTGGCACAGCTTTATACGGCTGCTTATATCCGTAAAGGGGATTTCCGCGGTATGCTGGATAAAATGAAGGAAGTGTTGAGTTATAATATGTTCCGGGCTGGAGCAGACCAGCATTATTTCCAGAACAATATCGAGGCCCTGACACTTTGCGACGATAAGGCATTAGTAGAGGAAGGTATCAAGTGGATTGACGAAGTATGCCTGAATACTTCCGATTATTTTACAAAAGCCAATCTGATGAATTCTAAAGCCCGGCTGCAAACCAAAATAGGGGATACGCTTGGTGCTGATAAATCCAAAATGGAAGAAGAAAAATATAATAAAGAAGGAGAGAGACGAAGCGGTGGTAAAGTTATGAGAGCTATGCGGATGAATTAAGAATTAGGGTTTGCCTGATAGAAAAGCTATTTAACAGGTTGAAGTTTTTCCGTTAGAACCGGACTTTGATTTGTTAAATAGCTTTTTTTTGAAAATGTTCCCTTAATTTTCGGATTGCACTGTATTTGAGGGTTTTCACCGTGTTGACCGATACTTTCAGCAGACGTGAGATTTCTTTGTTTTCCAAACCGGATAAAGCCAGACGGATGATTCGGGCACTTTGTTCCGGCAGTTGGCCGATGGCAGTCTGCAGCATTTGGTTTGTCTCTTCTTCGACGAACAAATTGAAAATCTGAGGTTCTTCGGTTTCCGGGTTTTCCAAACGGGCATATCGTTTATTTTCTCTTTCGAGTCCCCGGAGATAATTCGGGACATTCAGTAAATACTATAAAATCAGCCAACTAATTCATACATAAAATGTTGCGAATTAGTTGGCTTTTTTGTATCTTTAGGTATTCCCCCGCAAA
>NZ_CFKYFN010000018.1:0-54531 GCF_985060555.1 Odoribacter sp.
ACCGGGGGGATCCACCTCTTTCCATTCCGAACAGAGAAGTTAAGCCCCTGAGTGCCGATGGTACTGCCTTATGGTGGGAGAGTAGGTTGGCGCCGAATTGTGAAAGCGAGTTACGAAAGTGACTCGCTTTTTTTTATCTGATTATACTGACTAAACCAATATTTCCTTACATTCGTTGTATTTTTAATGAAGTTATGGAAAAAATTGGATGACATGCGCAGATATTGGCATATACTCCGAAAATATAAGATAAGTCTGGCTCTTTGCCCTATCCTTGTATTGATTACTGTATGGTGTGAAACGATACAGCCCATGTATATGGCCGAAATAGTCGATCAAGGAGTGATGAAGCGCGATTTGTCACTGATTGCAGAGAAAGGAGTGTATATGATTCTTATCTCCTTATCGGGATTGGGCTTTAGTGTGGTGAATGTCTATATCGCTTCGCGTACTTCTATCGGTTTCGGTACGGATTTACGAGGGGCTCTGTTCGAAAAAATCCAGCGTTTGTCTTTTTTTGATCTCGATCATTTCAGTACCTCCTCATTGATTACCCGCCTGACGAATGATATAGCACGGATACAGCAGGTAGTGCTGATGTCGATGCGGATGATGTTGCGTTCACCGTTTATGTTGGTGATGGCCATATTTTTTGTTGTACAGATCAATAAGCAGTTAGCTCTTACCTTGATGGCTTCGATTCCGGCGTTGAGTATCGCTGTTTTTGTGATTCTGAGAAAGGGATTTCCTTATTTTTTAAAAGTGCAGCAGAAAATTGATCAGCTGAATGGTGTGGTTCGGGAAAACCTGATTAATATTCGGGTGGTAAAATCGTTTGTAAGAGAAGACTTCGAAGCACGAAAATTTGTACGTAGCAGTGAGGAACTGAGGGATATGGTGATCCGGGCTTCGAATATTATTGTTGCGATTTTTCCGGTGATGCAGTTGGTGATGAATTTGTCGGTAATCGCTATTTTGTGGGTAGGCGGATATAAGGTGATGGAAGGGGAATTGCAGATCGGAGAGTTGATTTCATTTGTGAATTACCTGGCACAGGTGTTGATGTCGCTGATGTTGTTGTCGATGTTTATCATGGCATCTGCCCGTGCTTCGGCTTCTTCACGCCGGATTATGGAGGTCTTGAATACTACACCTTCTTTGGCGAATACGCCCGAAGGCTTGGCGGACCGGTATAAAATAAAACGGGGGGAAGTGGAGTTTGTGAATGTTAGCTTCCGGTATGGTAATGGAGAAAACGATGTCTTACGGAATGTAAACTTTCATATCCGGCCGGCGGAGACAGTTGCTGTTGTCGGGGCTACCGGGGCGGCTAAGAGTTCGATGGTGCAGCTGATTCCCCGACTTTATGATGTTACGGGGGGAGAACTTCGCATCGATGGTGTACCTGTGAAGGATTATCATCTGAAAGAGTTACATGCCCGTATCGGTATGGTATTACAAAAGAATGAATTGTTTACAGGAACCATATTGGAAAATCTGAGATGGGGAAAACCGGATGCTACTCTGGAAGAAGCCGAAGAGGCCTGCCGGGTGGCTCAGGTACATGATTTTATTCTGACACTCGCCGAAGGGTACCAGACGATATTAGGACGCGGAGGAATCAATCTTTCGGGAGGACAGAAACAACGTCTTTGCATTGCCCGGGCTCTGCTGAGGAAACCTAAGATTTTGATTTTGGACGATAGTACGAGTGCTGTGGATTCGGAAACAGAACTCCGGATCAGGAATAATCTCAATTGTTTGCTGAAAGATACTACTGTACTGATTATAACACAACGGATCAATACAATGCAGTCTGCCGATCGGGTAATCGTATTGGAAGACGGTGAAGTTGAGGCTATCGGTACACCGGATGAATTGATGGCGACCTCCCGGATATATCAGGAGATTTATAACTCACAGCAAATTTTAAATTAGTTATGGCACACGGAGATCACCTGAAATATCAAGCTAAGCCTAAAGCGGGAAGACAAACTCTGTTCCGGCTGACTTCTTATCTGGTATGCGATCGGCTGTTATTGTCTGTCATCGGCGTTTTGATCGTGCTGAATATTGCCGCTAATCTGGGAGGTTCTTATCTGCTCCGTCCGATTATCAATCGCTATATTATTCCCGGAGATTTCCTGGGGTTGGGTAAGATGTTGGGGATACTTATCGGGGTATATCTGACCGGAGTGTTTGCTGTTTATGTGGAATACCGCTTGCTGAATAAGATCGGGCAGCGGACTGTGGCCCGGATGCGCGAAGATTTGTTTCGGAAGATGGAACAGCTGCCGGTGGGGTATTTCGATACCCACCAGCATGGTGATTTGATGAGTCGCTATACCAACGATATGGACCGGATTAGTGATGCTTTGACGGATAGCTTGTCGGATATGTTGTCGAGTGCTTTGACCGTAGTGGGTATTTTTTGTCTGATGTTGGTCATCAGCCCGATCTTGACCTTGGTCACTTTGGTTACTGTCCCACTGATGTTTTGGAGTGCCCGGGGAATTGTTCGTAAAAGTCGGCAATATTTTAAGGCACAACAGGCATCTTTGGGTTCGATAAACGGATATATCGAGGAGATGATTAGCGGGCAGAAGGTAGTAAAAGTGTTCGGGCACGAACAGAAGGCGATCTCAGATTTCGAGGAACTGAACCAGGATCTGAAGGGAAAATCACTGAAAGCGCAGTTCTATTCGGGCTTGATGATGCCTGTGATGCAAAATTTGAGTACCTTGAACTATGTGCTGATCACTATTGTGGGGGCTTTGTTAGCTATATTCCGGGGTTTTGATGTGGGAGGTTTGGCAGCATTTTTGCAATATTCCAGACAGTTCGGACGTCCTATCAACGAGCTGGCGAGTCTTTATAATAGCATCCAGGCAGCTTTGGCTGGAGCTGAACGAATATTCGAGGTGATCGACGAACAACCGGAAGCTCCCGATTTACCGGAGACCGTGAATCTGGAGAAGGTGAAGGGAGAGGTGGTTATGAAGGAAGTTTGGTTCGGCTACCGACCGGAAAAAATGATTCTGAAAGGCATTTCTTTTCAGGCGGCAGCCGGGCGTAAGATTGCTTTGGTTGGAGCTACCGGAGCCGGTAAAACGACGATACTCAGTATGTTACCCCGATTTTTCGATATCCGGTCAGGAGAAATCCGTATAGACCGGCAGGAGATTCGTTGCATACACCGGAATAGTCTTCGGCGCTCGATGGCTATTGTCTTACAGGATACCCATCTGTTTACAGGTACGGTACGGGAAAATATCCGCTTCGGCCGTTTGGAAGCCACCGACGAAGAGGTCATTGAGGCGGCTAAACTGACTGCGGCTCATTCATTTATTAAGCGGTTGCCTCATGGTTACGATACTTTACTGGAGAATGATGGTGCTAATTTGAGCCAGGGACAACGACAGTTGCTGAACATTGCCCGGGCGGCAGTGGCCGATCCTGCCATTTTACTATTGGATGAAGCAACCAGTAATATCGATACCAGAAGTGAGATCCTGATACAAAAAGGATTAGACCAATTGATGCAGGGGCGTACCAGTCTGATCATCGCCCATCGTCTTTCTACTATCCGTAATGCCGATATGATTTTGGTGCTTGAACGCGGGCAGATCGTCGAGCGGGGTACCCATGAAGAGTTGCTTCGGATGAAGGGAAAATATTTTTCTTTAAATCAAGAACAATTCCGTTGATTATCAATTTTTATGTGTGAAATTCCTTGGTTCCTGTCCGGGGAGCGGAAAACTTTTGAGGGTATAGCATCCCCAGAATTAGGCATTTTTTGGAAATATTTCAGTAATATTAGGTATTTTTACATCTTTTATAGGAATGTGTTTTTGCTTCAAAATTTTGAAGCTATGTTTTTATGGAATGAGAAAGCAATTCAGATTGTCGCAGGGCCTTGTAGTGTTGAGTCTGAAGAGCAATTGTTCGCAACAGCGCGTGGCCTGAAGAAGATAGGGATACAGACACTGCGGGGAGGGATTTGGAAACCCCGTTCAAGGGCTCATCATTTCGAAGGGGTGGGAGAATCAGGCTTGCGGTGGTTACAACGGGTACTGCAGGAATTAAGTATGCAGGTGGCTATCCCGGGATTACCTCTTTTTTGCGGATCAATGCATCCGGACCTGTTTTTTGTCCGTGATGTCGATGTGAATTATGCCGGAGTGGTAAAAGGAAGAAAAGAAGAATTTGTACGTTTGGGATTGACCGAGAAAACACACTATCTGGCTAGTACCGGTATTCAGGGACAGATTGCCGATTCCCGTAGTTTGGTGTTATTGGATGCTTATGCTGTGGATGGCTTGCAGGCAGAGCAGATTCGTTTTTTGCATGCCCCGGAGTATCTGAATCCTACTTATGAATATGGGGTGACTTTCGAACGGGGAACGGCAGTGGAATACGGTGATCGTAAGCATATCTTTATTTCTGGTACAGCGAGTATCGACAATCGGGGGGAAGTTGTTTATCCAGGGAATATTGCGGGGCAGACGCGCAGGATGTTACTTAATATCGAAGCTTTGTTGAAAGAGGCTGGAAGTAGTTTAGCCGATCTGGCCAAAATGATCGTTTATCTGCGGGATATCGCCGATTATCCGATTGTCCGGGATTTAATGGAACAACAATTTCCCGATGTTCCTAAAGTGATTGTTCTGGCTCCCGTATGTCGCCCCGGATGGTTGATCGAAACAGAATGTATTGCGATTAAAGCAGGAGGAAATCCGGAATTCAGGAATCTATAAACGAATTGTGCATTTCATGGTTGGAAAAACCGGAGCGAGAAATGAAAGGCGGCCAGAACCCAGAGTAAAGTGTTGTGTTATATGAATGTCGGAATTTCCGAAAGAATTGGTGTATTTTTTGAAAAGGGCAGCAAGTTGAAAAAGGAAAGGAACTCTGGGTTCAGCTTATGCCATTCGTTTTATGATATAACGATTAGTGTGCCATAATTGAGGTTTGTGATTTAAGTTATTGGTTATCAGTGGATGACCGTTTTCTTGAAAAAATAGAGATGTGTAGAATTTTTCTACAATGTAAAAGGATATTTTCTACAATTGTAGAATTTTTCCACAATTGTACTGAATTGGGAGGCCTGATTTTCAGAAAAGACAGGAGGAAGGGAATGTTTGAAAATTTTCCGGGAAATATAGATTAGATATGCCGGAATATCTTTAATTTTACACGCCTTTAATTTTGAAAACGTTTTCAATTAATTTTAATGATATAACAATGGCTAAAGAACAATTTTTAGGAAGACATGTCGGCCCACGTCCGGAAGATGTAGAGGAGATGTTGAAGGTGATCGGAGTGAAGTCTGTCGACGAATTGATAGAACAAACAGTACCGGCATCCATCCGTTTACAGGAACTGTTGGATTTGCCTGCTCCTTTGACTGAAGATGAGTTTTTAGCTCGGATACGGGCTGTCGCTGCTAAGAATAAACTATATCGTTCGTTTATAGGACAAGGATATTACGATACCATTTCTCCGGCTGTTATTATCCGGAATATATTGGAAAATCCGGCTTGGTATACTTCTTATACTCCTTATCAGGCCGAAGTATCCCAGGGACGTCTGGAAGCTTTGCTGAACTATCAGACCATGATTATCGAACTGACAGCTATGGAGATCACCAACTGTTCTCTGCTGGATGAAGCGACTGCTGCGGCAGAAGCAATGACTATGATGTATGCTCTGCGGGGAAAGGAAATGAAGAAAGCCGGAGCAAACAAGTTGTTTGTAGATAATAAAGTATTCCCTCAGATTAAAGATGTATTAGTCACACGTTCTGCTCCTCAGGGAATCGAACTGGTTTACGGAGATTACGATACTTTTGAATTTACTCCGGAAATATTCGGAGCTTTAGTACAATATCCTGCTGCTAACGGTGCGATCCGGGATTACAGAGCTTTTGCCGATCGGGTACATGCCAATGGTTCTCTTTTGACTGTTGCCGCCGATTTGATGAGTTTGGTATTATTGACTCCTCCCGGAGAGTGGGGGGCCGATGTGGTTGTCGGTACTTCGCAGCGGTTCGGTATCCCGATGGGATACGGTGGGCCTCATGCTGCCTACATGGCTACTAAGGAAGAATACAAACGGAATATTCCGGGACGTATTATCGGTGTAACGATCGATGCTCAAGGAAATAAAGCATTGCGTCTGGCTTTGCAAACCCGTGAACAACATATCAAACGTGAAAAAGCATCTTCAAATATCTGTACAGCCAAGGCATTGAATGCTACGATGGCTGGTTTCTACGGTGCATGGCACGGTCGGGAAGGTTTACAGCGGATAGCACGGCATATCCATTCGGCTGCTGTTATTCTGGCGGAAGAAATTAGTAAATACGGCTATCAGCTGAAGGAAGGAAAATTCTTCGATACGATCCGTTTCGTGCTGCCGCAGGGAGTGACTCAGGAAATGATTCGGGAAGTAGCTTTGGAACATCAGATCAATCTGTTCTATTGTGCTTGCGGAACGACTGTCGGATTATCGACCGACGAGAAGATCAGTGAAGCTGAAATCAATGAGATCATCGGTATTTTTGCCGAAGCTGCTGGGAAGAAAGCTGAGAAAGTGACTTTCCTGGACGATTGCACCGTACTCGATCCTGACATGTTGCGGGAGGATGAGTTTATGGCTCAGCCGGTATTCAATATCTATCATTCCGAGACGGCCATGATGCGTTATATGAAGAATCTGGAACGCCGGGATATCTCTTTGGCGACCTCTATGATTTCTTTGGGCTCTTGTACGATGAAATTGAATGCCGCTGTAGAGATGATGCCGATCACCTGGCCTGAATTCGGAGGTATGCATCCTTTTGTTCCGTTTGATCAGGCGGAAGGGTATCAGCAAATGATCCGTGAGACGGAACAAATGCTGGAAAAAGTGACCGGATTTGCAGGTTGCAGCCTGATGCCGAATTCCGGTGCTGCCGGTGAATATACCGCTCTGATGGTATTACGTCAATATCATATTTCCCGTGGAGAAGGTCACCGGAAGGTGATGTTGATCCCCGCCTCCGCTCATGGTACGAATCCGGCTTCCAGTGCTATGGCCGGTTTGCAGATTATCGTAACGGCTACCGATCCAGAAGGAAATATCGATGTCGAAGATTTTCGGGCTAAAGCGGAAGCGAATAAAGACAATCTGTTCGGGGCTATGATTACTTATCCTTCTACCCATGGTATTTTTGAAGAATCAATCCGGGAACTGGTGAAGATTATTCATGATAACGGTGGACAGGTCTTTATGGACGGAGCGAATATGAACGGTCAATGTGGTTTGACAAGTCCCGGATTTATCGGCGCCGACGCTTGCCATTTAAATTTGCATAAGACGTTTGCTATGCCTCACGGTGGTGGTGGCCCGGGTGTCGGTCCGATCTGTGTGGCTAAACACCTGGTAGATTTCTTACCTTCACATGCTGTGGTGAAGACTGGCGGAGAACAAGGAATACATGCTGTGTCAGCCGCTCCTTATGGCTCGGTGAGCATGCTGCCTGTGACCTATGGCTATCTGTTGATGCTCGGAGCAGAAGGTTTGAAGCACGTAACTGAAATGGCTATCCTGAATGCGAACTATCTGGCTTCTTCATTTGAAAAGCTCGGCTTTAAAATTTTGTTCAAAGGCAAACAGGGACGCGTAGGGCATGAAATGATCTGGGATTGCAGCGCTTTCAATAAAGAATATGGTATTTCCGAGCTCGATATTGCTAAACGGTTGATGGACTTCGGTTTCCATGCACCGACCCTGTCGTTCCCGGTACATGGTACTTTGATGGTGGAACCGACTGAAAGTGAACCGAAAGAAGAACTGGATCGTTTTATCGAAGCACTGAAGACAATCCGCGAGGAAATGTGTGAGGTAGCCGAAGGAAAAGCAGATAAAACCGATAATGTACTGAAGAATGCTCCGCATACGCATAAGGTTCTGACAGCTGACGAGTGGACTCACACTTATCCGCGTAGTAAAGCGGCTTATCCGCTGCCTTGGGTGGCTGAGAATAAGTTCTGGCCTCAAGTAGGACGCGTAGACGATGGGTATGGCGACCGCAACCTGATGTGTACCTGCGATCCGCTTTACGATTATGTGAACGACGAAAATTAAAGATCGGTCGATCATATTTTAATCCCGGGACGGTTGAAGCCGAATCCCGGGATTTTTTTGCGAAACAACCTATCTGAATAACGAAAAGTTCACGCTGCCGTATTGCCGGTGTTCTGAAAAACGGGGGTGACTGGAAAAGTCGGTGTTGGCCGGATGTTCTATAATAGCAATCCCATTTTCGGCTAACAATTCATTATCGAAGATTGCGGCAGGGATATCGTCGATTTTATCCAACTTATAGGGAGGGTCGGCGAAAATCAGGTCGAATTTCCGTCCTTTTAATTTTTTGCAAGCGATAAAGACATCGGTTTTATAGATTTTTATGTGCTTAAAACCCAATTCCTTTGCAGTCCGCCTGATGAACATATAATGTTTGTAATTCTGTTCGATGGAGACAATCTCCCGGGCACCACGGGAAGCAAATTCATAACTGATACTGCCGGTACCTGAGAATAGATCAAGGGCGGAAATATCTTCCAGGTCCATATAATTGGTCAGTACATTAAACAAATTTTCTTTGGCAAAATCGGTCGTCGGACGGGCACTGAAACTCTTGTCGGGAAAAATCTGCCGTCCTCGGTGAGAACCACTGATTATTCGCATTTGTGGATATTTAGCAAGTGGATAAAACTGGAATTATTCAATTCATTATTCCGTACGAGCTGGGACAATGGGGCGCAATTCAGGATAGATACATTCGGGATGTATTTATTCATGAACGTCAGTAAATTCGGATCGTTGACCAGATTGCCCGATAAGGAGGTATGCACGTTCTCTTTATCGATATGACATTGTTGCAGACAATTCAGGGTGTAATAAATCAGGTCAGTCACCGAACCGTAATCAAAAGAATTGAACAACAGTACCTCGTTGTTCTGAGTCAATAATAAATCGAAATACCGATCGTGTATGTCGATAAATAGATGATTGGTATTGAATTGAATGCTTTCGATAGCTTGAATGATAAAAGCATAAGCATTATTGACGATACACAGCGAAGCATAACGGGAGCTCAGAAAATTGACGAAACTACGTGGGAGTACTTCGACCAGGTAACTTTCGATCGCTTTGATTTTCCGGTATAATAAGATATCGTTTTTCTGAGGTTGCAGGCAGATCCGGTACATATCTCCCAAGGTATTCTTATTGAACACATGGGCGGGCAACAGGATTTTTTCTTTTTGGCAAGGTAGAATATATACTTTTTTATATTTTAAATTCAATAGTTCATCTTCCACCATGATTTTTTTTACCTTGGCAATGACGGCATCCTGGCTATCCAACTGGTAAGGCTGGAAAAAAAACACCAAAAGCTGGTGATTATGATTGTGGACACAAAATGAAAGTCCATCCGTCGAGTAACGGATGGACAAAATATATTGTGAAGAATTTTCTTTTATGAAATTACTGTCAATATAATATACGTTCTGCATGCAACTACATTATTCCCAGTTACCTACGTTATTATTCGCTTCTTTCAGGTCACCGACTTTCAGCCCCGGATATTTCTTCAACCTTTTTCTTTCACCGTTTTCCTGAAGGATTTCGTCTTTGTATTGATCTTCGATGTCTTCAAAGATATAGGTATTGGAAATCCAAGCCTGGAAAAGAGGGACTTCTACTCCTGAATCGGTAAACATAGAAGAGGCACCCATATTGAATTGATATTTCCGTTTCGTGAAAGGCACATAACGGAGATCGTCGATCGGGTAATCTTTATTGAAAATGGTTTCTAAAACGCCTTGTTTTACAGTGTCACGAACAATCCGCCCTTCTTTGATAGCCTGAGCTTCGGTAATTCCTTTTTCCAGGTCTTCGTCGCTCAACGAACCGATTGAACGAACAACTTTTACCGAGTCGTATTTGATGAAATTGATCAGAGTGTCAAAACTACCGGTATATTTCCCATATACTCCTTTATAAGCTTCCTGAGCTGTACGGATATCTTTCAGACGATCGGCAATTCTCGCATATCTCTGTTCTTTTATCACTTTAAATTGTTGAGGAATCTTAATACTTTCGTAGCATTTATAGCCAAGAAAAATAATAATTCCGGCAAGGATAATCTGAATAATAAGCTTTTTCATATTTAACGTTATTTTTGTATGATATTAATGCATAAATTTTCATCAGACCTGTGAGGTTGATCCTAATTTCGTATCTTTATCCCCGCAATTCAAACGTTGTCAACGCAGCACAAAATCTTAATATTGCTCGCAAATTTAGGAAAAAATTTAGATTAAAGGCATAATCTTCTATTAAATTTCATGATGATCCAAAAACATTTTGAAGATATTATCCGGAAGAAATTCGGTTATGATTTTTCTCCGACCCAACAGATCGCTGTTGAGCATTTTATCCGTTTTTTCTTTGCCCGGGAAGAAGAAGGGATTTTTCTGTTGAAAGGATATGCCGGTACGGGAAAGACTTCATTGGTCGCTGCTATTGTGAATGCTTTGGTAAGCCTTGAGTATAAAGTCGTTTTGCTGGCCCCGACCGGTCGGGCGGCGAAGGTTTTTGCCGGTTATGCCGGACAAGCGGCTTTTACGATCCACAAAAAGATTTATCGTCAAAAGTCTTCGACCGATGGAGAAGGCTTGTTTAATCTGGGATTTAATGCCGGTGCTGACACCTTGTTTTTTGTCGATGAGGCTTCGATGATTTCAAATGCCGATGGGGAAGGTAATTTCGGGAGTGGTTGTTTGTTGGACGATTTGATACAGTATATATATAATGGACGGAATAACCGTTTGATACTGATCGGGGATGTGGCTCAGTTACCCCCTGTAGGCCTGGATATTAGTCCGGCCTTGGACAGACGGGAACTGGAAGCTGCTTATAATTTCAAGGTGACCGAGGTGGCTTTGACCGATATTATGCGGCAGGCAGAACAGTCGGGTATTTTATACAATGCCACACAGGTACGGAGTCTGATCGGAATCGGATCGGAAAATCTGCGGCTCAGGATCGGAAAATTTCCCGATGTTTTTAAGATCGGTGGTGGGGAACTTCTGGAAGAAATAGATTCCTGTTACGGGCGGTTCGGGGAAGAAGAAACGATTGTCGTTTGTCGTTCGAATAAACGGGCCAATCGGTTTAATGAAGGAATACGCCGCACGATCTTATACCGGGAAGAGGATTTTTGTAGTGGAGACCGGATTATGATCGTAAAAAACAATTATTTCTGGGGAGCTGATTATGAAAAAATCGATTTTATTGCCAATGGAGATATGGCTACCGTACAACGGGCCGGCAGAAGAGTAGAGCTTTATGGTCATCATTTTGTAAATGCTACACTGAAGATAGATGGGTATGAAGAAGAGGTGACGGCTTGGGTTATGCTGGATACCCTGATGTCCGATTATCCGGCGATGACGTATGAACAAAACCGTATATTTTATCAGGCTGTAGAAGCCGATTATGCCGATATCCCTTCTAAAAAGAAACGATTTGAAAAAATCCGGGAAAATGAATATTACAATGCCTTACAACTGAAATTCGCTTATGCCGTTACCTGTCATAAAGCTCAGGGGGGACAATGGGATGCCGTGTTTATCGATCAGGGGTGGTTGCCGGAGGAGATGCTGAATGATGAGTATTGGCGTTGGTTGTATACGGCGATTACCCGGGCACAGGAAAGGGTATATTTCGTCAATTTTAAAGAAGAGTTCTTCGAAATACCGATTTGAAAATAGGCTAATGTACCGGTCTGTATACACAGTGCGGTACATTAGCCTGCCGGGTATTAGTTTATTTTCAGATCGGCCATCATTGCATCGATTTTAGCTAAAGCTTCAGCTTGGGCTTTATGAAAATCGTTTACATTTTTCATCGTGGCACGGGCTTCGAAATAGAATTTTATTTTGGGTTCGGTACCGGAAGGACGAACGGAGATTTTGCAACCGTCGGCCAGGAAGAATTGAAGTACGTCACTGGTGGTTGGAAAATCCATGGTTTTTGTTTCTCCGGTTTTCAGATTGATTTCCTGTAATGTTGCATAATCTTTTTTGATGATGATTTCACTGTTATTGATCGTTTTCGGGGTGTTGTGCCGGAGGTTGTTCATCATATCTTTGATTTCCTGAGCTCCGGTCAGGCCTTTGCGTACAATATAAACCATTTTTTCTTGTGAGAAACCATATTCAGCATAGATCGATTCGAGAATACCGAACAAAGTTTTCCCCTGATCTTTTGCCCAGGCAGCAATTTCTGCCATCAAAGAGGTCGAAGATACGGCATCTTTATCCCGGGTAAAAGAACCTGGCATGAAACCGAACGATTCTTCACCGGCTCCGATGTAACCTTCAGCTCCCTTTTTACGGATCATATCGGCGATCCATTTGAAACCGGTGTATACATCGTAACAGGGAATCCCGTTCTTCTCGGCGATATCTTTAATCAGCTCGGAAGTAACGATCGTTTTACCAGTATACTCGTTGCCTTTGAGTAGGCCTAATGCTTTCCTGCGCTGGATGATATACCAGGTAAAAATAATGTTGGTCTGGTTGCCGTTGAGTAGAATCCACTCGCCCCGGTCGTCTTTAACAGCGATACCGATACGGTCACCGTCCGGATCACAAGCCATAGCCAGGTCGGCATCGATCTCCCGGGCTTTATCCAATGCCATCTTGAAGGCTGCCGGTTCTTCCGGATTTGCAGAAGCTACGGTTGGAAAATCACCGTCGGTAATCATCTGTTCCGGGATAGTGGTGATATTGGTGAACCCCCAATTACGTAAAGAAGCAGGCACTAATTTATAAGTGGTACCATGTAAGGGAGTAAAAACAATTTTCAAGTCGTGCTGATGTTGAATGGCTTCCGGAGATAAACTCAGGGTTTTTACTGTATTCAGGAATTTCTGGTCAAAGTCTTCGCCAAGAGTCTTGATTTTATCCGGGACAGCCGTGAACTTAATATCGGTGACCTTCACTTTTTTTACTTCGTCGATCACATTTTTATCGTGAGGGGGAACTAACTGTGAACCATCATTCCAGTAAGCCTTATAACCGTTATATTCTTTCGGGTTGTGTGAAGCGGTAATGATGACTCCTCCTTTACATCCCAATTCACGGATAGCAAACGACATTTCCGGTGTCGGACGCAGCGATTCGAAAAGATAAGCTGTAATGCCGTTGGCTGAAAAAATCGCTGCAGTCGTTTCTGCATATTCCCGCGAATGATGGCGGCAATCGTGGCCTATACATACTGAATTATTTTCTCCCGGGAACAGCCGGTTAATATAATTGGCGAAACCTTGGGTAGCGGCACCTACCGTATAAATATTCATCCGGTTGCTCCCCACACCCATAATTCCGCGTAACCCACCGGTACCGAATTCCAGATCGTTGTAAAATGAGTCGATCAATTCGGTCGGGTCACTGGCATTCAACAGGCGTTCTACTTCTGTACGGGTAGCTTTGTCGTAGGCATCGTTCAGCCACATTTCGGCTTTGGCTCTGGCTTTTTGAATAATTTCAGTATTCTCCATAATGTATTTTTTATTGTTGTGATGATTCTGTCTTTGTTGATACGATAAAATATTCCTTAAAGATTTGACAAAGATAGGAAATAAAAAAAGCCCTGCAACGCAGAGCTTTTTTATTTTTAACTTGATCTTTAAGATCTCTTTTCTTTGATTTTGGCTTTCTTACCGGTAAGATTACGGAAATAATAAATCCGGGCACGTCTTACTTTTCCGACTTTGTTTACTTCGATTTCTTTGATAAACGGTGATTCTATCGGGAAAATTCTTTCAACACCGACATTTCCTGACATTTTACGAACAGTGAAAGTTTTAGTGCTTCCGGTTCCTTTGACCTGGATAACTACACCACGGAATACCTGGATACGCTCTTTATTTCCTTCGACAATTTTGTAGTGAACGCTTACTGTGTCACCTGTGTTGAATGAAGGATGCTCTACTGGGTTCTCAGCGGCAAATGCCTGTTCTGCAACTTTAATTAAATCCATTATTTCAAATTTTAAAAATCCATTTATCGGACACAGTATTATCACGGAGTCTTTCGTATAAGAGACTGTGTACGTTTTTATCGAGGTGCAAATGTAGGAAAAGTTATTTTTATATGCAAATGATTCCCTTTTTATTTTATAACTTCTGAAAAGTTTATGTATAAAAGAGGAACTATCTATCCGGTTATTTACAAGGCTGGTCTGAAAACAAGCCGGTATTTTGAAGGGTATTGAAAGAGAAAATATTGATAAAGAGTGAGATTAGGGGCGAAACGAAGAAATTCTGAGGTGGAAACGTTTGTATAATTTTGCTGAAAAAATTTTTTATTCCGAAAAAAGGTCATATCTTTGTAATCGGAGGTGAGGATTCCTAGTATCAACAGGAATTCTTTTTAATAAAGGCACTTATTGGAGGATAAGTGTCATTTATTTTTTTATGTATAAAATAAATGTTAAATAAACGGTTATGAGCAACAAAGTGTCTTATGTAACAAAAGAGGGATTGAAGAAACTACAGGAGGAATTGGAAAGATTGCAGAATGTAGAACGTCCGAAAATTTCCAAGGCTATTGGAGAAGCTATCGAAAAAGGCGATATTTCAGAAAATGCAGAATATGATGCAGCCAAAGATGCCCAGGGGCTTTTGGAAGCAAAAATAGCCCAACTGAAAGATACCATCGCGACCTGTCGGGTGATCGATGAGTCACAGATCGATACATCTAAAGTACAGATGTTGAATAAGGTGACGATCAAAAATACGAAAACCGGAGCAACAATGACTTATACTCTGGTTTCTGAAACTGAAGCAAATTTCAAGGAAGGGAAGTTATCTATCCATACACCGATTGCACAGGCTTTGGTCGGAAAGAAATTAGGAGATAAAGTGATGGTGAAGGTACCTGCCGGTGAAATGGAGTTCGAAATTATGGATATCAGTCTGTAAAATGCGATTTGTATGGCTTCAATTTTTTCTAAAATCGTGAAAGGAGAAATTCCTTCTTATAAAGTAGCTGAGGATGAGTATTATTATGCTTTTCTCGATATTAATCCTTTGCAAAAGGGACATACGCTTGTGATTCCTAAAAAAGAAACCGATTACCTGTTCGATCTTTCGGATGAAGAGTTAGCCGGGCTAATGGTGTTTGCCAAGAAGGTCGCCAGGGCTATTGGTAAAACCATTCCTTGCCAACGGGTCGGTGTGGCTGTATTGGGTTTGGATGTCCCGCATGCACATGTTCATCTGGTGCCTCTCAACGGAGGGGACGATATGAATTTTTGTAATCCTAAAAAGCAATTTCCGGCTGAGGAAATGAAAGCTTGTGCCGAATCGATCGCTACGAATATGTGATTATGAATCCGGCCTGAGAAGGCTGACTGACGATAGAGGAAACGGTCAAAGTAACGAAGAGTTATTTTGACCGTTTTTTTTTCTTCAGAATTTGTTTTTCTGATTATTATATCTACTTTTGTAGTGTATTAGTATATTAATACACTATGAAAATTTATCAATCTTAATATTGAAAAGATGATTTATATTGAAAACTTGGATTTTGGTTATCAAAAAAAACGGGAAGTTTTTTCCGGATTGAATCTTTCATTGACCGGGGGGCATATTTATGGCCTGCTTGGAAAGAATGGAGCCGGTAAGACTACTTTATTAAAATTGATCGGTGGTTTATTGTTTCCTTTGCGAGGCCGGATAGAGGTGTGTGATGCTATTCCCCGGTTGAGGAAACCTTCTTTTTTATCCGATATTTTTTTCATTCCTGAAGAAATCTGTTTGCCGGATATGAAGATGAAAGATTATTTCCCTTTGATCTGTCGGTTTTATCCGAAGTTTGACGAAGAATTATTGTTCCATGCCATGGAAATTTTTGAAGTATCCGAATCGGATAAAATGGGACAAATGTCTTATGGACAGCGTAAGAAGGCTTTGATCAGTCTGGGGATAGCTTGTAATACCCGGTTGTTGATGATGGACGAACCAACCAATGGATTGGATATCCCTTCAAAAAGTCAGTTCAGGCGATTGATTGCGTCGGTGGCTTCAGAGGAACGTTGTGTTGTGATTTCTACTCATCAGGTCCGGGATCTGGAAAATTTGATCGATGCTTTGGTCATTATCGAGAAGAGCCGGATCTTGGTCAATACAACGGTAGAACAGATTACGGATCATTTTGTGTTCAGGCAGCTGAGAGAGGGAGAAACGGCTTTATTTGCCGAAGAATCTTTAAGAGGCCGCTGGGGAATGGTACCCAACTTACAGCAGGAAGATAGCAAACTGGATATGGAATTGTTTTTTAATGCGGTTTTGGAACATCCGGCGGAGATTGAAAAAGTTTTGAAATAGGAAAATGTATAAAATGATAGCTATGAATGAAGTATTTGAATACCGGCGTTTTGGAGCATTGGCCCGGAAGTATTACCGGGAAAATAGGAGGTTAGGAATTATTTTCCTAGGGATCATAGGAATAATCACTTTTTTGTGTTTGTGTAAATTTAATCCTTTTCTGAGGGAATACACGCAAGTAGAAAATCCGGCGGAGGTATCTGATTTTATTCAATATTACAAAGGGGTATATCGTCAGCTGTTCTGGGGACTATATGGATTGTTTGCTTTGGTTGTCGCTCTGCATTCTTTGCGTGATTTTGTTGTAAAAGATAAAATATTGAATACGCTGTTGTTACCGGCTTCTGTCTTTGAAAAATATGTGCTGGCTTTCCTGAATTCCACGGTCGTATTACTTGTCGTTTATTTGTTGATGTTTTATGCTTTGGCTTCGGTTACGAATAGTTATAAATTTACAGGACTCAATCGATTGGAGTATGTAAGCGGGAGTTTCGGGAATCAGGTCCCTGCCATGACTCCCGGACAGGAAGTGGTTCATACCGAAATCGGGAATGTGTTCGACTTTTCGGAGGGTGGGTACCTGATGAATATTTCGTATGACCAGAAAGAACTGAACTATGGAAAGCTGACCAATGGCATTGTAGTGAATATGGTTGTCATTTGGTTTTTATATGTAATGTCGGTAGGCATGTGGGGATCGGTCACTTTCCGGAAGCATCCTTTTATATTGACTTTTTTGGTTCATGTGATATTTTTATTGGCCTTGGTAGCCGTTTCCGTCTGGTTGGGGAATAAGTTGTTCGGGGCAGAGCCACAAATGAAACCCGATGAGTTGAGTTTTTACGGAGGAGAAGTCTTGCCAGATTTACCTTCTTTCCGCTGGTTACTGGTGTTCTATATTTTCCCACTGACCTATCAGGCAGTAATTTGGATAAAATTGAAAACGAAACAAGTTCAATAATTGAAAAGACAATGAAAAAATATGATTTAATTTTAGCAGTCCTTTATATTTTACCGGTGATTTTGGGATTTATCATTTTTTATAACTTAAAAAATCCAAGTGATCAGGAGATGGAAAAAGCCGGGGCTTATATCGAAAAATTGTATAAACAGCCGGTAAGTAACGTTGTGATCTATAATACAGATATGGCAGTCAGGGTGATTGAGTCGCCGGAAAAGGTAAAGCAGGGATTTAAAATAACCGGTGTGATACCGTTCCGGCAGGTTACTGGTTTTCGGGTGGCCGGAGACACTTTATATGTAAGTGGCCCCGAGGAATATTCGGGTGTGATATGTCAGTTATGGGTATCTCCCGGTGTAAAAGTGGATACATTGAATGCACCGAAGGTGTGTATCTCAAAGTCAAAGGTTAAAGACAATATTACTGATTATGGACTTTAAGGAGACGCAGGCGATTTATTTGCAGATTGTGGATTTGGTTTGTGATCACATTGTCACAGGTAAATGGAAAGCTCAGGAACGGATTCCGTCTGTTCGTGAATTGGGGGTACAATTGGAGGTAAATCCGAATACTGTGATGCGTGCCTACGACTATTTGCAGGCCCGGGAGATCATTTGTAACAAGCGGGGAGTCGGCTTTTTTGTGACAGAAGGAGCTTCGAAGCAGATTACTGAATCCAGACGTGAAGAGTTTGTCGGGACGGAACTGCCCGATATCTTCCGGCGAATGAGTTTATTGGCTATTCCGATCGAATTGGTCGTGGTCGAGTATGAAAAATATAAAGCAGGCAACAATTCTTAGAAAAATGCGTTAATTTTACGGTTCGATAATCGGAACGTAAAATGGAAAAACGGAAAATGTATAATGCCTATGCGGATTTGGAGGGATACAATTGTTTCGGTTGTTCGCCGACAAATCCGTATGGACTGAAATGTAAGTTTGTGGATGAAGGTGAATATATCACCTGCCATTGGGTGCCCTCGGAGAATTATCAGGGCTTTTTTCATGTTTTGCATGGAGGGATACAGGCGACACTGATCGATGAGATTGCCAGTTGGGCAATCTTTTCTCATGAAAAAACAGCTGGTGTGACAACAGAAATGCAGGTGAAATACCGACGGCCTGTCCGGACAGATCAGGGAGAAATTTGGTTGAGAGCCAAGGTGACCGAAGTGGCAAGACGGTTGGTGACCGCTCACGTGGAGCTTTTCAATGAAAAAAATGAGTTGGCGACCGAGGCTGATGTGGTGTATATGATTTACCCGGAAGAAGTGGCGCGGAAAAAATTGGATTGGCCTGGAGCGGAAGCTTTTTATAAGCCTGTAGAAGAAGAGGAATAAATAATAGGGATTAAAGATAAATTTATGAAGTATAAAAATGTCGTGTGGGATTGGAACGGTACTTTATTGAATGATGTGAAAGTCGGTGTGAATACGTTGAACGATATGCTCGGGAGAAGAGGTTTGCCATTGCTTTCTGTAGAAGATTATAAAGAAAAATTCGGTTTTCCGGTCATAGACTTTTATGATCGGGTCGGATTCGATATGGAGAAAGAATCTTTTCATGAACTGTCTGTCGATTTTGTCGAGACCTATGATAAATATGCCGGCGAAGTGGGATTGAACGAAGGAGTAAGAGAGGTGCTGGCAGGCATACAGCAAACCGGTGTAAAACAGTATGTCCTGTCTGCTCTTCGGGAAGATTTGTTGCAACAGATGCTCCGGCATTTTCAGATCGATTCCCGTTTTGACCGCGCTTGTGGGGCGAATGATATTTATGCGGCCGGCAAGATCGAACGGGGACAGCAAATGTTACAGACTTGTCCGATTGTACCCGAAGACACCCTGATGGTTGGAGATACTATTCACGATGCCGAGGTGGCCGACGCTTTGGGGTTCGATTGTATCTTATTTGCAGGAGGGCATAACAATGAAGAACGCCTGCAGAAAAAAGCTCCTGTCATTCATCGGATGAGGGAATTGCTGACCTGTGTTTGATGAGTTATTAGGGGGATAGCCGTATAGCGGTAATTGCCTTGATGCTGAATTTCTTGCAACTTTTGTGCCCCCTGTAATTATTAAAATCTGGAGTAATTGCTTCCTAAAGTTTTTTGAACTCTGCCGGCGCGTTTTTACAGCAGCACTCGTGGCTGTAAAAACGCGCCGGCAGGTTGGGGGACTTTAAAACTTATTACAATTGATATTGTAATAGTTGGGCCACTGCATTCTGATATTCTTTTTCTACATCCAAATAGTTTTGCATACTATCGTAAAGCAGAGTAATCTCTACAAAATAATCGATCATGGATATCTGCCCGGTTTCGAGAGCCTTATTGAGTAATTCGTCGGTCCGTTGGCTGGAAAGAGCCTCTGCATATTCATTCCGGGAGTTTGCCAAAGCTTCGGCTTGCAGGTATAGTTCCCGGAGGGTAGCTTTCAGGGTCTGTTGATTGGCTAAGATATTGGTAACCGTATATTCGGCTTGTGCTTTTGCTTGTTTAACCGTGTTTCTATTTTCCCAAAGCGGAATCGAAAGGCCGATTTTGAAACCGTTCATCTTTGATTCACTACCCCCGTTACGACGGTAACCCAGATCGAATTTAGGTAAAGTCAGGGCCCGGTTTACTTTGATCTCCCGTTGGGCGGATTCGGATTCGCTGCGTAGACTTTTTAATGTGGGATCAGCGGCCAGATACTCCGATTCCAGACTGGAATAGTCCGGTAGAACCTGAGTCTGTGGGTAGTCCGTTACTTCGAAATCGAGGGGGTGGCCACCGTTCAGTGCCTGTAATTTCTCCAATTGAGCCCGCAAAGCCGAGTTATTGAGTCGGCTGGCATTATTGGCATTAATCTTTTCTAATTGAATTTTGTTGTATTCTAATCGGTTGGCATCACCATTCGCAAAACGTTGACGATACAATTCTGCTAGTTTTTCCGCATTTTTCAGCCGTTGGTCCAATAACTGTTTTTGTTTGCGTAAGTATATGATTTCCTGGCAGGTCTGTTGTGCTGTCAGTAAGATCTCCTGACGGGTGGCTGCATATTGGAGATCGGAAGTTGCAGATTTCAATTTGGCCAATTTGTTTTTATTGGCATAGACCGTAGGGAAGTCGAAACTCTGTACGACGGCTAATTCGTTGGCATTTCCGCCTACACTACGGTCGGCCCACAATTGATTTAATTCGACTGTCGGGTTGGGTAAAAAAATCCCCGTCCGTGCTTCCAGCTTTTGTGCTTGGTTTAGTTGCATGCCTGCTTGTAAGGTGGGATTGTTTACCTCGATATTTTTAAGCACTTCCTTGATTCCCGATTGGGAAAATACAGGGAGAGTGACGATCAGAGACAGGCAAAGGATGTATATGTATTTTTTCATAATGATGAATTGTAAATTTATAAATCGGCTTGTATCTCCTGAGGGGTTACTATTGATGCTTCTTTTTTCCGGTTCAACAGAAAATATACGATAGGGACTACAAATCCGTTTAGCAGAGTGGAGCTTAATAATCCTCCTAATATCACCTGTGCCATAGGGCTTTGGATTTCATTTCCCGGAAGATCCCCACCCACAGCCAGCGGAATTAAAGCCAGTGCAGAGGTTAAGGCTGTCATCAGAATCGGATTGAGCCGGTCCAAAGAACCTTGAATAATACTTTCCCTCAGATTCAGACCTTCTTCCCGTAAATGATTGTAGTGGGATACCAGTAGTATTCCGTTACGGGTAGCGATACCGAATAGGGAAATGAATCCGATGATAGAAGGGATACTGATTACCCCTGAGGTAAACCAGATACTGATCACTCCTCCGATGATGGCTAAGGGCAGATTCAACATGATGATACCGGATAAAGGTAAACTCCGGAATTCATGATACAAAATCAAGAATATCAGTAGGATGGAGATCAGGGAAGTCAGGAATAAAGTTCGGGAAGCAGCTGCTTCACTTTCGAACTGTCCGCCATACTCGATGTGATAACCTTCCGGTAGAGAGATTTGTTCGTCTACTGTTTTTTGGATATCGTTGACTACGCCTTTCAAATCCCTGCCGGCAACATTGGCAGAAACGACGATCTTACGTTGTACATTCTCCCGGCTGATGGTGTTGGGCCCGGATAGGGGAAGTACTTCCGCTACATAATGCAGGGGCACTTTACGTCCATCGGCATCCAGCATGAGTTCACCGATTTCTTCCATGCTATCCCGGTCATGGTCGGCTACTTTAATGGTCAGGTCGAAGATTTTTCCACCTTCATTCACTTGTGAAACTACTTTCCCGGCCAGAGCGACATTGATAAATTCGGAAAATTCCGGTAGAGTAATACCATACCTGGCCAACATGTCCCGTTTAGGAAGAATCTGTAACTGAGGACGTTCGATCTGTTGTTCCAGAGTCAGGTCCGCAATACCGTCGATTCCTTGTATAGAATTTTTGATTTCACTTCCCAAGCTATACAGTTTATTCAGGTCATTACCGAATAGTTTGATCGCAATGTTGGCTTTCGTTCCGGAAAGCATGGCGTCGATACGGTGGGAGATCGGTTGACCGATTTCGATATTGGCCCCTTTCAGTTCACCCAATTGTTTTCGTACATCAGCCAGAAATTCATCTCTGTCCCGGTCTTGTAACTCGAAAGGTGCTTCGATTTCGGAGGTATTTACTCCCAGTGCATGTTCATCTAGCTCGGCACGTCCTGTCTTACGTGCCACAGTTTGAATTTCCGGAATCCCCAGGAGAATCTTTTCGGCTAATCCACCCATACGGTCCGACTCTTCAAGTGAGATACCCGGCATGGTACTGATATTGATGGTCAGCGAACCTTCGTTGAAAGGAGGCAAGAAGCTACGTCCTAAACTGAATAGGATGATCAGCGATAAAACCAGTAGGGTGGCAGCTGTACCGATCACTATTTTTTTGTAATGCAGTGCCCAGTTTAACGATTTTCGGTATACCTTTTTTAAGCTGCGGGAGATAAATGGCTCCTTTTCGCTTTTTTTCAATGCTTTTTCGGTAGTCAGCATATAACTACATAATACCGGAGTCAGTGTCAAAGCGATGACGGTCGAAGCAAACAGGGCGACAACGAAAGCAATACCCAGCGGTATCAGCATTCTGCCTTCCATGCCCGAAAGGAAAAATAAAGGAAGAAAACAAGCCACGATGATCAACGTAGAGTTCAGGATAGGCATCCGGACTTCTTTCGAACCTTCGAAAACAATTTCGATGGTCGGGCGTCGTTCTGTGGCGGGTTTGAATCGGTTTTCGCGTAAGCGTTTATATACATTTTCCACATCCACAATCGCATCGTCGACCAACGAGCCGATAGCAATAGCCAAACCTCCTAAACTCATAGTATTGATTGTCAACCCCAAAGCATGCATCACCAGGATTGCCATCAACATAGACAAAGGAAGAGCGACGAGGGAAATGATCGTGGTCCGGAAATTCATCAGGAAAAAGAACAACACCACAATCACAAAAACAGCTCCTTCCAGTAAAGCTTCCTGGATGTTGTGGATCGAACTGTTGATAAAACGGGATTGCCTGAAAATGTCTGTCGAAACCTCGACGTCTTCCGGTAAAGTTTTACGAAGTTCCTGGATAGAGGCATCCAGTTTGTCGGTTAGTTCGAGGGTGTTGGTGCCGGGTTGTTTGGTGACGGTAACCAGCACTGCCGGTTTACCTTTTTCTGAAGCAACTCCTAATTTAGGTGTTTTAGCTCCGATCTGAACGTTTGCAATATCAGCCAATGTGATAGGAAAATCGTCGACGGTTTTAATGACGGCTTTACCTATTTCCTCGACCCGGGTGGTTGCCATAACTCCCTGTATGATATATTCATTTCCGTATTCGTAAAGGATACCTCCGGTGGCATTTTGGTTCATATTTTCTACTACCGGCAGGACCTCGTCCAATCCGATATTGTAATACTTCATACGGGCCGGATCGAGCAATATCTGATACTCTTTGATGTCGCCTCCGATAACGGCCACTTGGGCAACTCCTCCGGTCGAGAGTAAGCGCGGTCGGATGGTCCAATCGGCTATTGTACGTAAATCCTGTAAAGAAGTACTGTCGGCAGTCAGACCGATAATCATCATTTCACCCAGGATCGAAGATTGGGGGCCCAGGGTGGGAGTACCGACATTATCAGGAAGTGCTTCTCCCAGGGTTGCCAGCTTTTCCGATACAATCTGCCGGGCTGTATAAATATTCGTACCCCATTCGAATTCAACCCATACGACCGAGAAACCTGTGGTAGAAGACGAACGTACACGTCTGACGTCGGTGGCTCCGTTGACAGCGGTTTCCACCGGGAAGGTCACCAGCCGTTCTACTTCTTCCGGTGCCATCCCTTGAGCTTCGGTCATCACCACTACGGTCGGAGCATTCAGGTCTGGAAAAACATCCACTTCCATGTTGTGGGCTGTAATGCTTCCCCAAATCAGCAGGGCTACTGCTGCGATCATTACCAACAAACGGTTGTGTAATGAATATTGTATGATTTTATTTAGCATAGTTACTCCATTTTAATGTTCGTGGGTATGACCCGGAATAGCAGCAGAGGCTGAAGCCATTTTCACCTGATAAGCTCCACGGGTAACGATCCGGTCTCCCGGAGTTAAGCCTGATAATACCTGAACTTCCTTGCCATTGTTGGCTCCGAGTGTGACTTCTTGCTTTTGGTAACCTTCTTCATCGAGTTGGCGGTATACATAAAAATTACCCATTTCGTTCGTTAAGGCCGATACCGGAAGGCTCAGTACATTCTCCATGGGATAAGAGAGCAGGTATATTTCGACGAATGAACCCGGAATGATATCACCACGGTTGTCGAATTCGAAGGTTACCGGGATAAAAAATGAATTTGTTCCGGCAGCCTTACCGACGGATAGTAATTTCCCGGATAAATCAGGTAAAGCATATACGCGATTATCGTAAGGAGTTTTAAAGTTGGCATTATTGATGGAATTCAGCGAGTTATAGTATTTTTCAGATACGTCTGCACGTAAAACCAGTTTTTTATTTTGCGATACAGTGGCTATAGCCTGACCTGCTGTAACATATTCGCCGTCTTTGACAGAGATGTTTTTGAGATAACCGGTTAATGGAGTGGTGATCCCGACACCTTTGGCCGATTGTTTACCCGAAATAGCTTCATAAGCGGTTTTGGCGTTCTGATAATTTAAGCGGGCATTTTCAAATTCTTTTTGAGAAACAATCTGATCTTTTACTAATTTTTCAGCTCGTTCGTATTCGGCTTTGGCTTTTTCGTAATTGGCATGGATACGGGTATAATAATCTCCTTCGCCCATGTGCTTCGAAGTAATGTAAAAAAGAGGTTGTCCTTGTTTTACCATACTTCCTTCCGCCTGGTTATTGTTAGCATAGGAAATAACCCCGTTGTTGGTGGCTACGATGATCGATTCATCTCCGGGAGCCGGAAGCACCTGACCTGTCGTTTTGATAATCTGGTGGAAGGTTCCGGGCTGTATTTCTTTCACTTCAAAATCTGTTTTGGCTGCCTGTGCTTTTGTGAAGATAATCTCATCACTATGTCCTTCGCCGTTCTCATGTTCCTCTTCTTCATGGTTGTGACCTTCGTGTTCATGGTCGTGATTTTCGTGTTCATGGTCGTGGTTATGAGCTGCATGCTCCTCGGCTGTCTCGTGTTCATGAGAGGATTTTTGAGTATTTTTACATCCGTAAAAACACATCGATAAAATAGTTAGGGCTATAATAAATAGTCTCATATCGTTTTATTTATGGATATTTAATTCGGTTAATTCTTATTGGTAAAGCTGATAAAGTTGTGTTTTCACTGTCTGAAGTTTATAAAGTGGATCGTATTCTTCGGAGGATTATACCAAACCTCATTTCTAACGATCGTTCTGCGGCCGTAAATAAAACGCCCGCAGGGGTATCGACTTTATAAATTTTATGAACTAAGCTTTATCGGTACGATAAAATTCTGTCCGGTTTATCAGAAGGGTATCTCCCTGATATTTAGAAAACTATACTGTAAAAGGAGAGGCTCGGCCGGCCAAGGCTGATATATAACAGGCTGTATGAAGTTTTTCCTGATAATAACTATCGGAATCACATTGTTGCTCTGCTTCAGAAGATAAGAATTCAAGAATATTGGAAACAAGAAACAACGAGAGGCTAAAATGATGATAGGCTCCTTCTTCGCTCTGATGTTCTACATTTTGGCCCCGGTTGATCTGGGTTTGAAAAAGATTTTTTACACACCGATGATTGCTACTGCCTGTGTCATGACTGTGCTCTTCGTTTTCTCCTTCATCCTGGCAGTGAGCGGTTGCGAAACAGATATATTCGTTGTGATGATGATGTGGAAATACAACAAAAGCAAGCATCACTATGCTGGCCATAGAAAGAAGCGTTATTGCTGTAAATTTCCTGATCATCCGAATCTTATATTTTGCACAAATATAATAGATGAGAATGGTTTGTGCAAAGGTTTTCATAGATTTCTCTGAATAACGGCTTTATCTGCCGATTGATAAAGACGTTTCCATTAGTAAAGTCCGGGGTCCGGGCTTTACTTCTGATGCATATCGAGGAATCCCCGAATCATCATTTCAGCGCTGGCTGGATTGGTCGCGATAGGTACGTTGTGAACGTCACATACCCGCATTAACATTTGTACATCCGGTTCGTGTGGGTGTTTACCCAGCGGATCCCGAAAGAAAATTACCATCGCAATTTGGTGTTCAGCTACCAATGCGGCAATCTGAGCATCACCTCCCAACGGCCCTGATAGTAAGCGTTCAACTTCCAAACCTGCATCCTGTGCATGTTTCCCTGTAGTTCCGGTAGCTACGATTTCTGTACCTACGGATTTCAGAAAGTCCATGTGTCTGTTCAGGAAAGCTACCATTTCGGCTTTTTTTCCATCATGTGCAATTACTGCAATTTTCATAATTTAAAAGTTATTATTTTTTAACTCTACGAAATTACAAATTTTATTACATAAAATAAGTCCTTCCGGTAAAAATATTTGCGGAGTCGATTTCGGTGAGCACCTATTCTAATTGGAATTTCGGTGCTATATGACCGATAATCGAATCGGTATCCTGAAAAAATCGGGTATAGAGCAAAGAATCCTGGCTGGCGAGGATTCGGTGGGCTTCCGGTTCGGGGATGACATAATAACGTCTTTTCCCATCTTCCAGCGGACGATAGACATAGTTACTGAGGGTTTGCATCCGGTAACGGGTTTTCCCGTTTTGGCGGTAAAGAGTGAGGTGAACTCCCAAGCCTCCGTTTGTATATCGTTTACTTTGGTTGGATACAAAATTTCCTAAAGAGAAGACAGTAACACCCAGTGTGTCCTGTTCGTGTTGAATATAGCTTATCGGTTGGATGACGTGTGGGTGTGAACCGATGACGATGTCGGCTCCCCGTTCGTGCAACCAGGAAGAAAGTTTTTTTTGAGTTGCATTCGGAGCTGTAAAATACTCTTCACCCCAGTGCATGACTGCAATGATATTGGTAACCGTGTCTAAAAGGGCCTTTTCGATTTGGCGGGCCATATGAAAGGTATCGATCATGGAAACGACCTGGCCGTGGGTTACCGGAATACCGTTAGTCCCATAAGTATAACTGATCAGGGCAATCTTGAATTTTCCCTGGCGAATATAAAGGGGAGAACGGGTAAGCCAAGCCGTTGTATCGGTAAAGGTACCGGTATGGGGGAATTGCAGGGAATCCAGATAGTATATGGTTTTAGCTATACCGCGATGTCCTTTGTCGCAGGAATGATTGTTATTGGTGGTCAGGATGTCGACTCCACATGCTTTTAAATCACGGGCAAGTTGCCAGGGAGCACAAAATTGAGGATAACCACTATACCCCCTGTCGGATAAAGTCGTTTCCAGATTGGCGATGACATAATCGGCTTTTTGCCAATAAGGAGTGATGTACTGAAAACAGGGCAGATAGTCGTAATCAGCTGTCTCTGCATTCCAGGCCCCGCTGATCTGAGGTTCGTGTTGCATGACGTCTCCGAAGAAAAAAAAGCTCAGGCTATCCAATTCCGGACTATTATCCCGGTATAACCAGGGTTGGGCTAAAGCCGGGATATATCCTGAAATCAGAAAAACCAACAGGAAATGTTTCATACTATATAAGCGGATAAAATGAAAAAAAGAGACAAAAATATCGGTTGGATCTTTGTCTCTTTTTATAGCAGGAATCGGAATCCTGTACTTATTTTGTTAAATCAAAACTGAAATCTGCTTCTGCAGGAGGAGTACATTGTCCGCCGGAGCAAGACATATATTCTACATAACCCACTAATTTAGCTTTTGCGCTGGTTACCTTGACCCGTTGAACAAAAGTAGCGGCATTGATAAAATATTTCAGATCCATATCGAACGCTTCGCTATGTTCGGTCAGAGCTTTCTCTGTCGCTTTGAATTCACCTACCAGTTCGATACCGCTGGTTTCATCTTCATCCATATTGAAGGTGGTTGGCAGAGGTCCGCCTTCGGGAAGTTTCGTGTCGTATAAATGCCATCCGCCGTCTACAGTAGCTTTGCAGATGATATCATATACTCCGTCACTCACTTTTTTCTGGGTGATTTGCCATTTTACGGGTTTTAAAACCTGAGCTGTCAGTCCTGTTGTAAATGCTGCGAACAGTACCATTATAACCAATATCTTCTTCATTTTTTCAAAAATTAATTGTTTTGTTTTTATCTATCACAAAGTAAAGAAATAATCCCTGATAAGCAGTGTTAGACAGGTGTTAAATGTTCCTTAATTAATGATTAACAAAATAGAGAGCGGCAAGCAATATGGAAATCGTTTGTCGCTCGTCCGATATATTTAAAGTGTTTTTTTCACTTCCACTTCCTGGTATCCTTCGATCATGTCTCCGACCCGGATGTCGTTGTAGTTCTCGATATTCAGACCACATTCGAATCCTTTGGTTACTTCCTTTACATCGTCCTTAAAACGTTTCAAAGAACCCAAAACACCGGTGTAAATAACGATACCTTCGCGGATAACCCGGATTTTCGCTGTACGGGTGATCTTGCCGTCACGGACGATACAACCGGCGATGGTACCCACTTTGGAGATTTTGAAGGTTTCCAAAACTTCGACCGTTGCAATGATTTCTTCTTTGATTTCCGGAGAAAGCATACCTTCCATAGCTGATTTCAATTCTTCGATCGCCTGGTAGATGACAGAATAAAGCCGGATATCTATCTGTTCTTTTTCAGCCAGTTTACGGGCGCCCATAGACGGACGTACCTGGAACCCGACGATGATTGCATTCGAGGCTGCAGCCAGTAGTACATCTCCTTCTGTAATCTGTCCGACAGCTTTGTGAATGATGTTCACCTGGATCTCATCTGTAGACAGCTTGATCAGTGAATCGGACAACGCTTCGATAGAACCGTCGACGTCGCCTTTAACAATCACATTCAATTCCTGGAAATTACCGATAGCGATACGGCGTCCGATTTCGTCCAGAGTGATGTGTTTCTGAGTACGCAGACCTTGTTCACGCTGGAGCTGTTCCCGTTTATTGGCAAGTTGCCGCGCTTCTTTCTCGTTCCCCATTACATTGAATTTGTCACCTGCCTGTGGAGCACCGTTCAAACCTAATATTAAAGCCGGTTCGGAAGGACCTGCCTTCTCCATTTTTTCTCCCCGTTCGTTGAACATGGCTTTGACGTGTCCGAAATACTGGCCGGCAAGCACAATATCACCTACTTTAAGCGTTCCGGATTGTACGAGCACTGTAGCTACATATCCACGTCCTTTGTCCAAAGACGATTCGATGATAGAACCGGTAGCTTTCTTATGAGGATTGGCTTTCATATCCAGAAGTTCGGCTTCTAACAATACCTTCTCCAGCAACTCTTCGATATTTAAGCCTTTCTTAGCTGCGATTTCCTGACATTGGTATTTTCCTCCCCATTCTTCCACCAGATAATTCATATTGGCCAGTTCTTCCCGGATTTTGTCCGGATTCGCTCCCGGTTTATCTATTTTGTTGATGGCAAACACAATAGGTACTCCCGCAGCACTGGCGTGGTTGATCGCCTCGATGGTTTGAGGCATGACGTTATCGTCGGCAGCGACGATGATGATAGCGATATCGGTCACTTGAGCACCACGGGCACGCATCGCTGTAAATGCTTCGTGCCCCGGAGTATCCAGGAAAGTGATCGTCCGGCCGTCACTCAATTTTACATTGTAAGCTCCGATATGCTGTGTGATACCACCGGCTTCACCTGCGATGACATTGGTTTTACGAATACTATCCAATAAAGAGGTTTTACCATGGTCGACGTGCCCCATAACAGTGACAATCGGCGGACGTGGCAACAGGTTCTCTTCGGAATCTTCTTCCTCTTCGTCGATGGCTTCCTGAATTTCAATGCTTACAAATTCAACCGAATAGCCGAATTCATCGGCAACAATATTGATCGTTTCTGCATCCAAGCGTTGGTTGATAGATACAAAAAGTCCGAGCGACATACAAGCAGAGATAACCTCTGTCACACTAATATTCATCATGGTTGCCAATTCGGCTACCGTCACGAATTCCGTTAGTTTCAGAATGCTCTTTTCCTTTTCTTCTTGTTCCAGTTCGGCCTGTAACTTTTGCTGTGCAGCATCCCGCTTATCCCGACGGTGTTTTGCAGTCTGTGATTTTCCTTTGCTTCCTAAGCGGGCAAAAGTATCTTTGATTTGCTTGTCGATATCTTCATCGGAGATTTCAGTCTTTTCGTTTTTCTTTTTCTTCAGCTTTTTCAGTTTCCGCTTATTTTCTTCAATTTTGGCATTTTTGGCCGGAATGGTAGCTGCTTCCACCTGAATTTTTTCATCCTGACGATGAATTCTTTTCCGTTTTTTACGGATATCTGCATCCTCTTCTCCCTTATTAACGATATCTGTCGATGGGCTTGCTACCGGCTGTTCGGTTTTAGCGGCCGATACGAAAGGCTTGTTGGCTTTTTTCTGTTCACGGCGATCCCGTTCCCGTTCCTGTTTACTTTTTTTCGGAGGTCTGGTACGTTGGTTGATGGCGTCCAGGTCGATTGTACCCACTACTTTTACATCTTTCAGCGCAGGTTGTGCTACTTTGAAAGGAGTGGATTCGGAAGACTCTTCCATTTGTACGGAAATTTCGGGCTCCACTTCTGGTGTTACTTTTCTTTCTTCTTCCTGAGTTTCTTCTACTTCAACCCGGGTTACTTTCGGTTCTTCCACTTTTTCGGTTATTTCTTCCTGAGTTTCTCTTTTCGGTTGTTCAACCTTTGCTTCTACCGGTTCCGGTTGTGTTTTTTTCTCCGGATTCAGATCGATATGATCGACAATCTTAATTTTATTTTCGAATCTCACTTCATCTTTAATCGAAATGAATTCCTCTTCCTCTTCTTCTGTATCTTCGTTTCCTGAAGAGATGTTGCCAGCGTTGTCTATTGTGACAGTCTCTTTTTTCTTTCTGGTATTTTTCAGATCAACCAGAGAGGACTCTTTTTTTACCTGGCTGTCAGATGAAAATTCTTTTGCAACCAAAGCATAATCTTCATCCGTTAACTTTGCATTCGGATCTGAGGATATTTTGATCCCCTTACTGTGCAGGAACTCTACAATAGTAGATAAACCTACGTTAAATTCTCGGGCTATTTTACTTAATCTTACTGCCATATTGAGATTACAAATTTACAAGCGTTAATACAGAATTATTCAAATTCTGCTTTTAAAATATTGAGAACCTCACGTATGGTCTCAATTTCAAGGTCTGTCCGGCTTTCCAGTTCTGACTCGCTGAGTTCTAATACACTCTTGGCAGTGTCACAGCCGACACGTTTCAGTTCGTCGATCACCCAACCTTCGATTTCATCGGCGAATTCATCCAGATTGACATCTTCTTCCTGGGCTTGATCGAGTTCGCGATATACGTCGATATCGTAACCGGTCAGCTGACTGGCCAATTTGATGTTCAATCCACCTTTACCGATAGCCAGTGATACTTCTTCCGGATCGAGGTAGACATTTGCTTTTTTATGGGCTTCGTCGATTTCGATATTTTTGATCTTAGCCGGATTTAAAGCACGAGTGATGTAGAGTTGTAAATTATTGGTATAATTGATCACATCGATATTTTCATTTCTCAACTCTCTGACAATACCATGTATTCTCGAACCTTTCATACCCACACAAGCACCCACCGGATCGATACGGTCGTCGTAGGATTCTACGGCAACTTTGGCTCTCTCTCCCGGTACCCGGACTACGTTCTTGATCGTGATCAGACCGTCGAAAATTTCAGGTACTTCGTTTTCAAATAATCTTTCCAGGAATACCGGAGAAGTTCTCGATAAGATAATGTAAGGATTGGAATTCCGCATTTCTACCCGAATGACCACGGCTTTGATGGAATCTCCTTTTTTGAAAAAGTCTGTCGGGATTTGTTCCTGTTTGGGTAAAATCAATTCATTGCCTTCGTCATCCAGGACCAGCATTTCTTTTTTCCATACCTGATAGACTTCACCCAAAATGATTTGTCCGACTTTATCCTTATATTTATTGTAAACATTGTCTTTCTCCAATTCCAGAATACGGGCGGAGAGATTCTGCCGTAAAGCTAATACAGAACGGCGGCCGAAGTCTTTGAATTTTACTTCATCCGTAACTTCTTCTCCGAGTTCATAATCTTCATCGATTTTTTTCGCTTCGGTTAAAGTAATCTCGCTATTGGGATTTTCCAGTTTGTCATCTTCTACAACAGTACGATTCCGCCAGATTTCGAGGTCACCTTTGTCGATGTTGATGATGATGTCAAAATTTTCATCCGTACCATATCTTTTCAACAGCATATTTCTGAAAATATCTTCCAATACTCTCATCAATGTGGCCCGGTCTATGTTTTTGAATTCTTTAAATTCAGCGAATGAATCTATCAGATTAATATTTTCCATTTCGACTTTTTAGCTTTTATTTTTATTGATTATTTATTTTATCTGTTTTTCCGGTTCAAAATTTCACGATATCTTTGATTTCTTTGATGTCGTTTCGGACAATTGTCCGCTCTGTTTTTACCAATTGTTTCCGTTTGCTTCCTTCGATGATTTTTTTCTCTTCCTGTTCGATGACAATTTCTTCCGGGGTGAAACGAAGTAATATACCATTTAGTTTGGTATGGTCGTTCAGCTTTATTTCGACACTTTTACCCAGATTTTTTTGATATTGTTGCTCCACTTTGAAAGGATAACCTAGTCCGGCACTGGATACGGTCAATTCGAAATCCTCTTCATCCCGGTTGAGTGAAGATTCGATCTCCCGGCTGACGGCGATACAAGTCTGTATGTTGACTCCTTCCAGAGCATCGACAAAGACTTCGATAACATTGTCTTTAGAAATCTTCAATTCGACCAGAAATAAATGGTGTTCTGTCAGAACCGGTTCTATGAGGTGTTTGATTTCTTCCGTTTTCATCTCTTTGTTTTGCGATTGATACAAAAGAGAGGGGACATCCGTCCCCTCTCTTTGGCTTTAAACCTCTGCAAATATACGACTTAATTATTAAAATACAAAATAATCGCGGGATAAATAGGGCAAAAGTTTATAAATCTGGTTTAAACTACCGTTTTTAGTTACAACGGTTAAACTTGACTGCTGAAACCTTTGTAATCGTTGAAACTCCTGTAACTATTTCAATCGTAGTTTTAAATAGATCGGTGTCGCTTCGTTTTTGTTATATCCTCCGGATAGCTGATCTTTATAGTTTGAAGAGGAGATAAGTGGTTGTTAATTATGAGGTTGATTCAATGGGGAATATGTTTCATTTTTCTTAAAATTGAAACATATTCGTAATATTTTTATGAGTTACAAATAAAATTTGTAAGTTTGCCGAAATTTTTGAAATATGGAATTCAAGGCGAAAGATATTGCTGCATTATTAAAAGGTGTAGTTGAAGGGGATGGGGAAGTGATGGTTAATAATGTATCTAAAATTGAAGAAGGAAAGCCCAATACATTGGCCTTTCTGGCAAATCCCAAATATGAACACTATATTTATACGACAGCTGCTTCTGTCGTTTTGGTGAATCATGACTTTTCTCCTGTACAGCAGGTACCCTGTACCTTAATCCGGGTGCCTTCGGCTTATGAAGCGATCGCTTCTTTGTTGCAGATGTACGATAGTATGCGTTCCCGGCCGACAGGTATCGAACAACCTTCTTATGTCGGTGAAGGGGCGGTTATCGGTGAAGCTCCTTATGTGGGAGCTTTTGCTTATATCGGTAAAGGGGCGAAAATCGGTAATGATGTAAAAATCTATCCTCAGGTTTATATCGGTGAGGGTGTTGTGATCGGTGATCATACGACGATCTATGCCGGGGCAAAAATCTATTATGGCTGTGTGATCGGTAGTGGATGTACGATCCATGCCGGAACGGTGATCGGCGCAGATGGTTTTGGTTTTGCTCCCAATGGGGATAATTATAATAAAGTGCCACAGATTGGTAATGTCGTTATTGAAGATAATGTGGAGATTGGTGCCAATGCTTGTATTGACCGGGCAACTATGGGGTCTACCCGTATAAAAAAAGGCGTAAAACTGGATAATCTGGTTCAGATCGCTCACAATGTGGTGGTGGGAGAAAATACGGTGATGGCGGCTCAGTGTGGCATTGCCGGAACAACTAAGGTGGGTGCGCATTGTATGTTCGGCGGACAGGTCGGTATTGCCGGACATCTCAGGATTGAAGACAAGACGATGCTTGCCGCTCAATCCGGGGTTACGAACGATGTCCCCGAAGGATCCGTATTTATGGGAGCACCTGCTTTCGATGTTTCGAAATATCGGAAATGTTATGTGCTGTTCAGAAAATTACCTGAATTATACGGGCAGCTCCGGGATTTGGAAAAAGAAATACAAACATTAAAGTCAAAACAATAATGTCAGTGAAACAAAACACATTAAAAGGAGAATTTTCATTAAAAGGCAAAGGTTTGCATACGGGTAAAGAAGTATGTGCTACCTTTAAGCCGGCAGCGGAAAATACCGGATATAAAATTGTCAGAGTCGATCTCGAAGAGAAAACCGAGATTCCGGCACTGGCGAAATATATTGAATTGGTAGATCGCGCCAGTTGTCTGCAAAAAGACGGAGCCAAAGTATATACTTTAGAGCATGCTATGGCTGCTTTATACGGTTGCGGTATAGATAACTGTGTGATCGAACTGTCGGGAGAAGAATTTCCGATTTTGGATGGGAGTGCCCGTTATTATGTGGAAGAGATTCAAAAAGTTGGGATTGAAGAGCAACAAGCAGAACGCCGTTATTTTTCAGTAAAGAAAAAAATGGAATTTTATTGCGAAGCTTCGGATACCCGCATTACATTATTGCCGGATGATACGTATTCTATCAATACCATGGTAGCTTACGATTCTCCTTATCTGGCGATGCAGTTCGCTTCTTATTCGGAAGCTTCTACTGATTTTGCGAAAGAGATCGCCCCTTGCCGTACTTTTGTATTTCTGCGGGAAGTGGAAATGTTGCTGGCCAATAATCTGATTAAAGGAGGAGATTTGAGTAATGCGATCGTTATCGTCGACCGTAAGATGGATCAGCCCGAAATCGATCGTTTGGCTAAATTGTTCGGTTACGGGAATATTCAGATTAAAGAAGGTGTTCTCAATAATCTGGAACTTTATTTCGATAATGAGCCTGCCCGTCATAAATTATTGGACGTTATCGGTGATCTGGCTTTATGTGGCCGTTTTATCAAAGGCCGGGTGATTGCTGAGAGACCCGGACATAAAGCAAATACTTCTATGGCCAAGATGATCTATAAAGAAATTCTGGCTGAAGAGAAAGACGATGCTTATCCTATAGATCTGGATTTAGATGCCACTCCGCTGATGGACATCAATAAGATCCGTACTTTACTGCCTCACCGCCCACCGTTTTTATTGGTCGATAAGATTTATAAAGTAACTGAAAACATGGTGATCGGTTGCAAGAATGTGACCATGAACGAGCCTCATTTTGTCGGACATTTTCCTGATGAGCCGGTGATGCCGGGCGTGTTGATTGTGGAAGCGATGTCGCAATGTGGTGGTATATTGGTGCTGAGTGGAGTGCCTGATCCCGAAAACTATTCGACTTATTTTATGAAGATCGACGGGGTGAAATTCCGGAATAAAGTAGTGCCCGGTGACACACTGGTCTTCAAATTAATCACTACAGCACCTATAAAAAGAGGTATCGTGCAGATGAAGGGATATGCTTATGTTGGAAAAAAACTGGTTTGTGAAGGAGAATTTATGGCTCAGGTCGCAAAAACCAAAAACTTATAATTATATTTGCAGGCTGAAATTTTTTATTCAGGTAATATAGTATTCATTAAATAATAAACGAATGAAACAACCGTTAGCATATGTTCATCCGGAAGCTCAGGTTGCTGATAATGTGGTGATAGAACCCTTTGTGACGATTGATAAAAATGTGGTGATAGAAGAAGGTACGCGGATCGGATCGAATGTAACTATTCTGGAAGGTGCCCATATCGGTAAGAATTGTAAAATTTTTCCGGGAGCAGTGATCGCTGCTGTACCCCAGGATTTGAAATTCAGAGGTGAAAAGACCATTGTAAAAATCGGAGATAATACGACTATCCGCGAATGTGTGACTGTTAATCGGGGCACTGCTGCTAAGGGAGTTACTGAAATCGGGGATAATTGTTTGATTATGGCTTATGCCCATATCGCTCATGACTGTAAGATCGGTAATAATTGTATCATCACCAATGCCTGTCAGTTGGCGGGTGAAGTGGTCGTAGACGATTTTGCGATTCTGGGAGGAATGACCGCTGTCCATCAGTTTGTGCATATCGGCAAACATGTGATGATCCAGGGAGGCTCTTTGATTGGAAAAGATGTACCTCCTTATGTAAAAGCCGGCCGTTTACCGCTTTCATATGTCGGAGTAAATTCTATCGGTTTGCGCCGTCGGGAGTTTTCAAACGAGAAAATTAATGAAATCCAGGATATTTACCGCATTCTTTATCAATCGGGTCTTAACAACTCCGATGCTATCGAAAGAATAGAAGCTGAAATGCCTGCTTCCAGAGAAAGGGATGAAATTATCATGTTTGTCCGCAACAGTAAGCGGGGAATCATGAAGGGATATATGGGATAATAGGAAAAAGAGGGTGAAGTCACCCTCTTTTTTCATAATAGAATTTCTTTTAGGACACATTGGAGTGAATTGTTCGAGCCGAACAATGCTTCTAAAGTGTATTTGTTGTCTGAAGTCTTCTGGAGGCATTCGGATAATATGTATTTTTACCCTATTATTTTTTATTATCGGGAATTATTGTGAGTTTCTGTTTCCCGGTAATTATGATAGTGTAAATTTATCAGCTACATTTTCCTCTTAGATATGAAGCAAAACAATCCGGAATACTGTTTTCCTATTTTCAGAGATGTTATCGATCAAATCAGAGATCAGAATTATGTCTCACAAAAATAGCATGCAATTTTATTTCAAATTACATGCTTTTTGATAGGTTTTGGGAAGCTATAAAAAAAACTCCCGTTTCCGGGAGTCTTGTAATTTAAAGTTTCGGTCCTGCAGCAACCAGAGCTTTACCGGCAGCATTACCCTCAAATTTCTTGAAGTTTTTGATGAACCGTTCTGAAAGATCTTTTGCTTTGGTTTCCCATTCGCTTGCGTTAGCATAAGTATCGCGGGGATCGAGGATTTTCGGATCTACGCCCGGCAGAGCGGTCGGAACAACGAAATCAAAGAACGGGATCGTTTTGGTCGGAGCTTTATCGATAGAACCGTCCAGGATGGCATCGATGATACCACGGGTATCTTTAATAGAAATACGTTTGCCGGTACCGTTCCATCCGGTGTTTACTAAATAAGCTTTAGCACCTGATTTTTCCATTTTCTTTACCAGCTCTTCTGCATATTTGGTGGGATGCAGTGATAAGAAAGCAGCTCCGAAACAAGCAGAGAAAGTCGGTGTCGGCTCGGTAATTCCACGCTCTGTTCCTGCCAATTTTGCGGTAAATCCGGACAGGAAATAATATTTTGTCTGTTCTGCGTTCAGGATGGATACCGGAGGCAATACTCCGAATGCGTCGGCTGACAAGAAGATAACCTGTTTGGCTGCCGGGCCTTTAGATACCGGTTTGACGATATTCTTGATGTGATAGATCGGATAAGAAACACGGGTGTTTTCAGTTACCGATTTGTCGTTGAAATCGATCTTGCCGTTTGCATCTACAGTTACGTTCTCCAACAGGGCGTCACGTTTGATGGCGTTGTAGATATCCGGTTCGCTGTCTTTGTCCAGATTGATTACTTTTGCATAGCAACCGCCTTCGTAGTTGAACACACCTTCGTCATCCCAACCGTGTTCGTCATCCCCGATCAACAAACGTTTCGGGTCGGTCGATAAAGTGGTTTTACCGGTTCCGGACAGACCGAAGAAAATAGCTGTGTTTTTACCTTCCAGATCGGTGTTTGCCGAGCAGTGCATAGAAGCGATACCACGTAACGGATTCAGGTAATTCATGATAGAGAAAATACCTTTTTTCATTTCTCCGCCGTACCAGGTATTCAGTATCACCTGCTCATTGGTTCTTAGGTTGAATACAGTTGCTGTTTCTGAATTCAGACCCAGTTCTTTGTAGTTGTCTACTTTAGCTTTAGCAGCATTGAAAGAAACGAAATCCGGTTCGCCGTAGTTGGCCAATTCTTCCTCGGTAGGACGGATAAACATATTCTTTACGAAATGAGCCTGCCACGCAACTTCCATGATGAAACGAACTTTCAAACGAGTACCTGCGTTTGCTCCGCAGAAAGTATCGACAACGTATAATTTTTTACCTGATAATTCTTTAACAGCTTTTGCTTTCAGATCGGCCCAAGCTTCTTCGCTACAAGGTTTGTTGTCGTTTTTGTATTCTTCTGAAGTCCACCAAACAGTTTTTTCACTGGCTTCATTTTTTACAAAGAATTTATCTTTAGGAGAACGACCGGTATAAATACCTGTCATTACGTTTACAGCACCCAATTCGGTTACCTGGCCTTTTTCATATCCGGTTAAAGAGGGATCGGTTTCGGCTTTGAATAATTCCTCGTAAGAAGGATTGTGAAGGATTTCTTTCACATCGGTAATGCCATACTTGCTTAAATCTAATTTTGACATAGTAGTAAATTTATATTAAACGATTTATTAATACTTTTTTTCCGTAATAACTTCACAAAAGTAAGAAAGTTTTCTTATTAAAAATCTCTTACTACTCATTAAATGCCAGCTTTAACATTTATTAAATGTTAAAACGATAGCGTTCGGCTGCTAACTGAACATACTTGTCTTTATAATTCCGGTTGACAACAGTACGAAAGTAATCTTTAGATATTTTGTCACTCTCTTTATTTAAAATGAGGTATCTGGCAAGGGCTGTCATGATTGCCAGCTGCATGAACGGGTTTTCTGAATTGAGCCATTCTTCCGCTAATTCAAGTAAATCCGGGCGTTTATATAAATAAAGCGAACCTAAATAACCGGCAATTTCAAAATGGAGACAGTGAGGTGCTAATTGCGTAATTTTTTCTTTATTTAAATCTTGAGGGAAAAGCAGGCAGGCCACGATTTGCTCTTCTCTTTGTCCTTGATTCCATAACAAAAGGGCCAATTTTTCATCGGGCGGATAAGCTGCTGACAATTCTTTCAGGGAAACGTAACTGGCACCGATCTGATGATCGGTATTAGCGCCGATGTCTTGCAGGCTATCGATCGTCCCTCCGCTTTGAAGACGACGGATACGTGAAAGTATTTGCTGAAAAACTGCGTTCGTATGTGGGTCTATAATACTGAAATCCATGTTTTACTGTCTTTTTTCACTTATTGGTCATCAAATATCCCAGTCCAGCAAAAAGTATGCCTAAAATGAGGCTCAGTCCGATATTTAATGAAAATAAACCATATGCCTTATTGCTTAGTAATTGCAGATTTTCGAATGAGAAGGTGGAAAAGGTAGTAAAACTACCACAGAATCCTACGGTAAAAAAGAGACGATAGACCGGAGCAGGATGGGAAGTGAAAAAACCACTTAACAAACCGAGTAAGAAACAACCGGCGATATTTACAATAAAAGTTCCCCAAGGGAAGCTTGAGGGAAATAGGTGCCGGCTCCACTCAGAGATAAAATAACGTGAAACCCCTCCGACGATAGAACCCAGGCCTACAAAAATTATGTTTTGCCACATGATTTCTTTTTTTACAAAGTAAAAAAAATTAAAGAAGATTCTGAAATAAAACCGGATAAAATAAAAAATGTTTATATTTATTCGCCTTATAAATTGTAGAATAAGAATGTTTAAAGCTGTGAAAATGAAACGATTGAAGTTCTTGTTGCTGAGTTTTGTTTTGGGATGTGCTATGCTTGCCGGAGCTCAGACACCGGAAGTATTTCCTTTATGGCCCCAGGGAGTAAAAGAGAATAATGGCATTAAAGTGGACCGTACGGTAGATGATCAGGGCGGAATTTCGAACAATAGTACAGCAGAACTGTTGGTTTTTCATCCTGATCCTGCTAAAAATACGGGCAAGGCTGTTTTGATTTGTCCGGGAGGTGGTTATACTTATCTGGCTATGGGATATGAAGGTGAAGAATTTGCGCAGTGGCTGGTGAAGCAGGGGATTACAGGTATCGTATTGAAATATCGGATGCCTAACCAACATGATCGTATACCGATGACCGATGCTTTGCGTGCGATGAAGTGGGTAAGGAGCCGTAGTGAGGAATGGGGTATCGATCCGGCGAAAGTTGGAATTGCCGGATTTTCTGCAGGCGGGCATTTGGCCTCTACCGTGTCGACGCATTTCGATAGTGGAAAGAGCGGAACTACCGACCGTTTGGAGCAATATAGTTCCCGGCCTGATTTTCAGATTCTTTTTTATCCAGTGATCTCCATGACTGCCGGGTTGACACATAGCGGTTCTCGTGAAGCTCTGTTGGGTAAGAATCCTTCTGCCGAAGCTATTGCACAATACTCGAACGAACAACATGTTACTGCCAAGACCCCACCTGCACTTTTATTTCATAGCGATGACGATACAGTGGTGCCTTCGATGAATAGTGTCGTATTTTATCAGGCTTTGAAAAAGAATAAAGTGCCTGCTGTATTGTATATTTTTGATAAAGGCGGGCATGGCTGGGGAATGCGGAATAATTTCGAATACCATAATCAGTGGACTAATTTGTTGGCCAATTGGCTGAAAAAGATCTGAGCCCTGAAATTTTGAACTGCCGGGTTGGGGGAGAAAGTTCCGTTGGCTTTTATTTCAATCGTTTATTGCGTAACAAAAACTGATTTATTGCGTTATATAGCCATACATAAATAAAGTCTAATTGTTAAAATATTTATTATGGCTGCTAATATTGGTTTAAATGAAGGTATGGTGAGAGCCAGCAAAACAGTATTGAATAATTTGCTGTCCGACCATTTTGTGTTATTGGCAAAGACGTGGAATTACCATTGGAATGTCAAAGGGGTAAGTTTTCATTCTTACCATGTTTTCATGGAAGATTTGTATAATGGGTTGATTGAAGATATTGATGCTATTGCAGAACGTATCCGTTCTTTGGACGAACGTCCCATCGGTTCGTTGGCCGGTTATCTGGAGCACAACCGCATTAAAGAACATTGTGAATCGGAACCTCTGCCTGAAGCTAAACAGATGTTGGCTATCCTGAGTCAGGACAATGATACGTTAATTCGTGAAATCCGTAAGGACATCGAACAACTCGAGAAAGAAGAGGATACCGATGATGCCGGTACGACAAATTTCCTGGAAGATATGATCGAGAAAAAGGAAAAAACGGCTTGGATGATCCGGGCATATCTGGAGAAATAATTGTTTGATTGTATTGTTGTATATAAAAAGGTAGAAGTTACCGTACGGGGGGCTTTTACCTTTTTTGTTTTTAAGGAAGAATTGACAACAGTTCCGGTGAAATTGCCATCTCCCGGATTGACCATGGCTATTGTACAGGCTCCTGGTCCTGACCAATCCTGGCTTTTTTTATTTCATCCCTCCGTTTTATACGTTTGTCAAAGAAGCGGATATTAGTTTTATATCGGCAAGTTTGTACGGGAACTGTTTTCCGGACGGAAACTTGGATACTTCCCTTATCCGCATGCAGGCTTTTGGTCCGATGTCCCTTACGAATTGTTGATATTCATAAGCGCACCTACGGTGCCGATGAAAAATCTCAATCAGAACCATAGGTGTGCTAATCAAAAAAGGAACGATTCCGTCGATTAGAAAGCTCTAGGGCTGACACGAATCAGTTTGGGAGAACTCTCTTTTCCTGAGCAGGACGATGTTTTCGACGTGATGAGTGTGTGGAAACATGTCGACCGGTTGAACAGCTATAACTTCGTAGGCAGAATCCATCATTTGCAAATCTCTGGCCTGGGTTGCTGAGTTACAGCTGACATAGACAATACGTTCGGGAGAGGCTTGAAGGATCGTTTGGACTACATCCGGATGCATGCCTGCGCGGGGAGGATCGGTGATGATAATATCCGGTTGTCCATGTTTACTTATGAATGAAGCATTCAGCACGTCTTTCATGTCTCCGGCATAAAAAATAGTGTTATCTATGTGGTTGATTGCTGAATTGACTTTAGCATCTTCGATTGCTTCGGGAACATATTCTATACCGATCACTTTCCGGGCCTGACGGGCGATAAAATTGGCGATCGTTCCTGTTCCTGTGTAGAGATCGTAGACAGTTTCCTGCCCGGTTAAACCTGCCAATTCGCGTGTTTTGCTGTACAGATTATAGGCTTGTTCGGAATTAGTCTGATAGAAAGATTTCGGACCGATCTTGAATTTCAGACCTTCCATTTCTTCAAAGATATGATCCCGGCCATGAAAACGGAACATATCCTGATCGGTTAGGTTATCGTTCAGTTTTTCGTTGATCACGTACATCAGGGAGGTGATTTGTGGGAATTGCCGGACAAGCGTTTCCAATAATTGTTCGCGTGCTCCAGTATCTTCATGTCCGAAGGCGAGGATAACCATGATTTCCCCTGTCGAGGCAGTTCGGATGATCAGGGTGCGCAGGAAACCTTGCTGGGCCCGGATATCGTAAAACGAAAGACCTTTTTTCAGGGCATAAGTTTTGATGAAATTCCGGATTTCGTTGGAAGACGATCCTTGCAGGCAGCAATGATCGATATCTACCACTTTGTCGAACAGTCCCGGCACATGAAATCCTAAAGCCGGAGTACGCTCTATATCCGCTTCCCTGCTGATTTCTTCCCGGGTGAGAAAGCGCTTATTCGAAAATGTAAACTCTAGCTTGTTGCGGTAATAGAGTTGGCGGGCAGATCCGATGATCGGATAAACATTTTGTAGTTTTATTTTTCCGATGCGTTGCAAATTGTCGTTGATTTCCTGCTGTTTGAATTCCAGTTGTTTTTCGTAAGGGAGATTTTGCCATTTGCATCCTCCGCAAATGCCGAAATGGGTACAAGCCGGGGCTATACGTAAGGCCGAGAACCGATGGGTATGGGTGACTATGCCTTCCATAAAATTTTTACGTTTTCGGGTGACTTGAACATCAACAATATCTCCCGGAAGCGTATTCGGGACAAATAACACTTTTTCGTCGATATAAGCAATGGATTTACCTTCCGCTGCGATTTTTTGTATTTCTACTTTTTCTAACAATGGTTTTTTACCTCTTCCCACTTGTATTCAGCTTTTATAATGGTTTATTTTATTCATGCTTTAACGAGTTTCGGATAGTAAGATATTTTTCAATTCTTGTACTCCTTCGGAAGCTCCTTTTTCAATCAGGTGATAGCCCATCCGGTGTGCTTGTTGAGGAATCTTAGGATCGATAACGAAGACCGGAATACCTTCGGGGGCATAGTGCAACAGACTGGCTGCCGGATAAACGGCCAGTGAAGTACCGATAATGACGAAAATATCTGCCTGACGAACCAGATCGGTTGCCGGTTCGATATTGGGTACTGCTTCTCCGAAGAAAACTACATGAGGACGTAACAGTGAGCCGTCTTCACAACGGGTCCCTGGTTTCAGTTCCCAGCCTTTCAGGTCGTAAATCGAATCGGGATTTTTACTGCTTCTCACTTTCTTCAGTTCTCCATGCAAGTGTAGAACATGTTTGCTACCGGCACGTTCGTGCAAATCGTCGATATTTTGGGTGATGATCCGGACATCGAAATAATTTTCCAACTCGGCTAAGCCCTTATGACCGGCATTGGGTTGGGCTTCGTAGAGCTGTTTCCGGCGCTCATTGTAAAAATGGTTTACTAATTCCGGATTACGTTCTAATGCTTCAGGGGTACAAACATCTTCGATCCGGTAATTTTCCCATAAACCGTCGCTGTCCCGGAAAGTTTTGATGCCGCTTTCCGCACTCATGCCGGCTCCTGTTAATATAACCAGTTTCATTTCTGTCATTTATTTGTGCAAAGGTAGTTTATTTTTGAGAAAATGGTAATAGAGCAAATATCTATTTTAAGAAACGTAGGAATAGCAGGTTAAGAAATGACTTGCTATCCAATGAATTGCGTAGGATTTTGTATGCCCTTCCCATTTGGGTGCGTACGGTATTGATAGAGATGCCCAGATAGTCGGCAGCTTCTTGATATTTCATATCTTGCAGACAGCAGAGAGTGAACACCTGTTTGCATTGTTCCGGTAGTTTATGCAGTGCTTGGTAAAGTTGGTTGTATTCTCGTTCTTTATCTTCTAATTCGGTTGTTAGAGTTGGGGAAGAGTCCTTCTCAATCGTCATGTGCAGAAGCTTTTCTTGTTTTCTCTGTTCATTGCGCAGATGGTTCAGGCATGTATTGTGTAGCGAGCGGTAGAGATAACTTTCTAAGCCATTTTCTATATTGGAAAATTTTTTTTCAAACCATAAGGTGATAAAAAAATCTTGAACGATATCTTCGGCAGCTGCTTGATTTTTTATAAAATGATTTGCATATAGCACCAAGTCGGAAAAATAGGCTGTAAACAAGTCTTTGTATGCTTGTTCACTTCCTTGCTGTAATCCTTTTAGAATAATTTGCTCTTCTTTCATTTTTTTGTGTATACAACGCTGTTACAATGTTCATAAAAAAAATAGATATATGCAAATTATTTATTTCTCTTACTTGTCTTTTAGCTTTAGTCGTAGCTTCCTCGTAGCTCCCGGCTTCTCGTTCGGATGAGCTTCGGGGAAACTTCGGGAGAAGAACGGAGAATGGTGAGAGGGGAGTGAGACCGCAGTGAGATATGGGTGGAAGGTTATAGGGGGGAATAATTTGTTCGGTCTCCGAATAGTGTAAAAAAAATAAATTTTTTGTCACATTATTTTTTGAATTTGGTGTCATTAATAATATAAAAACAAAATTAGTGGGAATGGAAAATAGAATTTGGGAGATTATAGCAGCTTCAATTCATGGCGAGGAGTTATCTCAGGAAGAGATAAGTACATTGCAAGTTTGGCTGGACGAGAATAAGCAGAACCGGGATGAATACGCCAGGTTGCAAATTTTTTATGCAGAGAACAAAGGTGGTCTTAAAGATAATATAAATGTGCAGCGAGCGTGGGAAGATAACTGCGCTAGAAGAAAAGCTGGTAAAATGATAAGGCTTCGCCGGCAAATTGTACGTTGGGGATATGCGGCTGTCGTTACATTGGCTATTGGTGTTGGTGTGTTGTTATTGACTGAAAAAGATGATGAGCAGGCTGTAAAAGTTGAATTTGTAGAATCTCAGATTGTTCCCGGTTCTCCGAAGGCTGTGTTGACCTTGGCTTCCGGCGAAGAGTTGGACTTGCAGGAAGAGGGACAATTTGTAAGCAAGGATAGCAGCAGAATTCGCAATGTGGGGAATGTACTTGAATATGAGGCAGGCGTAAAGAAGCACGGAGAGAAAAAGTTGGAGTATAACACTTTGACGATTCCGCGTGGAGGTGAGTACCAGTTGAAATTGGAAGATGGTACGAATGTTTGGTTAAATGCAGAGACTGAGTTGCGTTTTCCGGTTGCTTTTGGTGACAGTGAACGTAGAATTTTTCTGAAAGGAGAGGCTTATTTCGATGTGGCAAAAGAGGCGGAACGTCCATTTGTTGTTTGTGTGAATGGAGTGGATGTTACGGCATTGGGAACTGAGTTTAATATTGCAGCAGTACAAGGTGGGGATGAGGTGTTGACAACGTTGGTAAATGGTTCTGTGCGGGTAGTGAATGAAGAAGGTGCAGACTGTATTTTGACTCCGGCGGAACAGGCCGTTTGTAAAAAAGGCGTGGTAGGGATTGAAGTGCAGAAAGTGAATACGAATCTTTACACTTCTTGGAAGGACGGATATTATGCTTTTGACAAGCAACCATTGGGAGAAATAATGAGGACTTTGGAACGTTGGTATGATATTCATGTGGTGTTTGCGGATTCTGTAGCGGGAAAATTGCGTTTTTCAGGACGGTTGAAAAGATATGAGGATATTGATAATTTATTAACCATGATAAAACTAACTAATGACGTAGATTTTGAAATTGCAGAACGGGTAATTATTGTAAGAACTAACAAAAACCGGAAATAGGGAGGTATTTCCGGTTGAGAAGTGATGCCTCATATAAGCCGGCAAGCATTTGAGGCAACGTTTAATTTTAATTTAACAAATGTATGAAAAAAAGATTATTAAAGAATGCCATGTCAAGAAAAAGAATATGGCTGCGTAAAATGTTTTTGCGTATGAATTATTTGTTTTGTTTGCTAGTATTAGGGGCACTTTCTGTTTCTGCAGAAGTCTATTCTCAGAATGGATTAGTTAGCTTGAAGATGAAGGATGTGTCTTTGGTAAAAGTTTTTAATGAAATTACTAAGCAAACCGGTTATGATTTTTTGTACAATTATGATTTGGTACAAAATAAGGGGACTGTAGATGTTAATGCAAAAATGGTGGATTTGAAAGACTTTTTGCATGATTTGTTAAAGGGAAAAAATTTAGGGTTTGAATTTCGTGATGGAGCTATTATTGTTCGTGGTGAGTCTGTACGATTGGATGATCAAAAGATTAAATCTAGGACAATAAAAGGTATTGTAAGAGATAAAACGACAGGAGATCCATTGCCTGGAGCGACCATTAAGATTAAAGGAACTTCGTTGGGAACAGCCACTAATATGGAAGGTAAATTTGAGTTGACAGTTGTTGATAATTTTATTGCTTTGGAGATTTCATTTGTTGGTTATGAGACTGTAGAGGTGACTGTGGGCAAGCGGGAATATTTGGATGTTTTGTTGAAAACTGAATCTTCGAATATTGATGAAGTCGTTGTTACTGGTGTATATACTCGAAAAAAAGAAAGTTTTACCGGTTCTTCTCAGACATATAAGGCGGAAGAATTGAAGAGTGTAGGAAATCAGAATTTGATTCAGAGTTTGAAAGTATTGGACCCTGCTTTTGCTGTGTTAGAAAACAATGAGTTTGGGTCAGACCCAAATAAATTACCCGATTTGGAAATTCGTGGAAAGAGTAGCATTGTTGGTTTGAAGGAACAGTTTGGAGAAGATCCTAATCAGCCTCTGTTTATTTTGGATGGTTTCGAAACTAGTTTGCAGACAATTATGGATTTGAGTATGGACAGAATAGCATCTGTTACTATTTTGAAGGATGCTGCATCAACTGCTATTTATGGTGCTAAAGCTGCGAACGGAGTGGTAGTGGTTGAAACAAAAGTTCCTCAAGGGGGTAGGCTACGTTTATCATATAACGGTAATTACGAAATCTCTTTTGCAGATTTAACTGATTATAATTTGATGAATGCTGCTGAAAAATTGGAGTTTGAACGTTTGGCAGGTAACTTTAAATCGAATATTGCAGATTATCAGGAGTTAAAAGAAGTCCGTTATAATAAATTATTAAGCAATGTGTTGAGAGGTGTTGATACCTATTGGCTTTCAGAACCGATTCGGATAGGCTTTAATCAGAGGCATAATCTTTATGTGGAAGGGGGAAGCGAGCAGTTTCGTTATGGATTTGGTGGTAGCTATAATAAAATACAAGGCGTGATGAAATCTTCTATTCGTGATATTTTTAGTGGGAATCTTGATTTATTGTATCGCGTTGGGAAATTAACGTTCTCTAATAAAATAAGTGTGGATGTTACGAAATATACTAATCCTGTTGTACCTTTTTCTGAATATGCTCATGCAAATCCGTATTATCCTAAAAGAACGGTTGATGGTATAGTAGAAAAGTGGTTGGAGTATAAAGATAATGAATTCAGTGCAACGGATGCTTCAGAGATTGTTGGTAATCCATTATGGAATGCCGCATTAAGCAGCTATGATAAAAGCAAAATGTTTGGAGTTCGCAATAATTTTAATTTGGAATACCGTCCATTTGATTTTCTATACATAAGAGGTCGTTTTGGAGTTGCAAAACAAACTTCCGATTCCGAAAGATTTACGTCTCCTGAGGCAACGGAGTTTGACCAAGTGGAATTATTGAAGAAGGGTTCGTATAATGATGTGAGAAGAGATGATTTTTCTTATGATGGGGATTTGACCCTGACATATGGACAGATTTTCAATGATGCTCATCAAATCAATGCTGTATTGGGAATGTCGATAAGCGAAAGGAAGAGTATTTCCAAAGGTTTTTCGGCAGTAGGTTTTCCAGAGGGAAATTATACAACTCCAGGCTTCTCTAATAAATATCCGGATAATGGCAAACCTTCTTATGGTGATTTAAAGAACCGCTCTGCAAATTTCTATTTTAACGGTGGCTATTCCTATAAGAATAAATATTTGTTGGATGCAAATGCTAGAATGGATGGAACTTCTGTGTTTGGTTCTAATAAAAAGTTTACGACGACATGGGCTGTAGGGGTTGCTTGGAATGTTCATAATGAGAATTTTATCAAGGATAATACCGATATTCTTGATGTGTTGAAAATTCGTACTTCTGTCGGTAATCCCGGTAATCAAAACTTTGGTTCGTATAATACGATTACAACCTATCAATATAATAATTGGCTGCAGAATAATTTTGGGACAGGTTTGTTGGTTAGTACATTCGGAGATCCGGATTTACAATGGCAGAAGACAACAGATATTAATGTGGGCTTTGATTTGAGTATGTGGAATCGTTTCCATATTAATTTCGATTATTTTCATAAGAACACCGACCCATTATTGGCTTCGATAGGAATTCCTTTATCTGTCGGGATGTTATCTCGTCTTAGTAATATCGGTAAACAAGTAAATAAAGGTGTCAGTGGAACTGTCAGATATGCTATTATCTACCGTCCTCAAGAACGTATTAATTGGACGATGAGTCTTTCTTTCAGAAGTGTTAAAACGTATTATGATAAGATTGGTAGAAAATTAAACCAGTATAACAAGGAAAATTTGTCAAAGAACTTGACTCGATATTATGATGGAGGTAGTCCAACAGCGTTGTGGGCGGTGCGTTCGGCAGGTATAGATCCTGCAACAGGTAAGGAAATATTCTTGACAAAGGATGGAAAGCCTACATTTCAACATAGCTACGATAATGAAGTCGTTGTGGGTAATACAAATCCTGATGTAGAAGGTGTTTGGAGTAATTCGTTATATTGGAAAGGTTTTTCTCTGAACTTGCATATTCGTTATAGTTTAGGCGGTCAAAGATTTAATAGTACTTTATATGAAAAAGTAGAGAATATTTCAGTTGCCGGTTTGTCGCAGAATCAGGATAGACGAGCTTTGTACGATCGTTGGCAAAAGCCTGGCGATAAAACAAAGTTTAAAGGTATTTCTCGCACTGAGATAACACCAATATCTTCGCGTTTTGTGCAAGATAACAATTATATAGCTATAGAATCAGCACGTTTGGCTTACGAGTTTCCACAAAGGTGGATGGAGCATGTCCGATTTTCCGGATTGACGGTAAGTGCTTATATGAATGATATTTGTCGTTTTTCTACGATTAAAGATGAACGAGGTATAAGTTATCCGTTTGCACGGAGTGTTTCGATGTCCGTTTCTATTAATTTCTAAACTGGATGATGTATGAAAAAGTATTTGATAATTTTTATATGCCTTTGGGGAGGAGTTGGTTTTTCCTGTTCAAATTGGCTGGATGTAAAGCCGAGTGATAGAATTTCTGAAGATAATAATTTCTCTAGCTTGGTGGGTTTTAAGAAAACGCTGAATGGTGTCTATATAGAATTAAATAGTTCTGATTTGTATGGTAAGAATCTGTCATGTGAATTTATAGAAATTTTAGCTCAGCGATATGCTATTGGAGATGAAAATAAGAGCAATAAAGAGTTGATGGAGTTCTCGTATAATGGTTCTGCAGGAAGAGGTAAGACTACAAGTATTTGGGGCACAGCCTATAAATTGATTGCTAATACTAATCTTATTTTGAAAAATATAGAGCTTCATAGTGATGTGCTTGCAGGAGAGTATTATAATTTGATTAAAGGTGAAGCATTGGCATTGAGGGCCTTGTTGCATTTTGATTTGTTTCGTTTGTTCGGACCTATTTATACTGAGGATTCAACGGCAATTTCAATCCCTTATTATAAGGAATTTCAGTTTGATGCCGCACCATCCTATGCTGCAAATGGCTTTATGAACATGGTTATTGAAGATTTGTTGCAAGCAGAGCAATTGTTAGTAAACGATCCCATTGTGAAATATGGTGTGAAGGGAAATGCTAAAGATGTTTTTCTTCAGGATAGAAATTTGCGGTTGAACTATTATGCCGTACAGGGATTATTAGCACGTGCTTATTTATATATGGGCAACAAAGAACGTGCTCTTTATTATGCCGAGTCTGTCATTAAAATCCAAGAGGAAAAATTTCCATGGGTAACTCCGATGAAATTAGATAATTCTAAGAGTGCAGATAGAGTGTTTTCTACTGAAATTATGTTTGCTTTGCAAAATTTGAACAGAAATACATTATATACTTCGTTGTTTGATGGTGCTAATTTGAAACTTAATACCTTGTTGGCTCCGCGTGGAGATGTTGTTAATTATGTGTTCGAGTCAGATAAAGCAGACTATCGCTATTCAAGTTCTTTAAGCGGAACTGTAGAAATTTCAGGCACAACATATAGAGTGTTTAATAAGTTTCAAGGTACAGATTCTTTGTATAATCAAATGATACCGATGATTCGTATCAGTGAGATGTATATGATAGCTTCTGAAACATCAACAGATGGACCAACACGTGCTAAATATTTTAATACGTTCAGAAATCATCGTAATTTGGGGAATGTACGAGAATGGGATGTAAATTATTATTTAGAAAAAGAGTGGAAGAAAGAGTTTTATGGAGAGGGGCAACTATTTTTCTGGTACAAGCGCAACAAAAAAACTGAAATGCAATCTGCTACAGACCAATATGGTTTAGTGTCAGTGAAATTGTCGAATTATGTGCTTCCAATACCTGATGCAGAAAGTCAGTATAATTAAAATGTATCTATTATGAAGAATCTATTATTTTTATTATTGATATTAGTAAGTTGTGTATCATGTGAAAAGGATATCAACACTTACGAAGGAGATAGCGGAATTTATTTTGCAGATGAGGGAATATTTTCTGATACACTTAGAGTGGCTTGGGGGTTAAAAAATTCCGATATAAAGATGCAATCAATTCAATTGAAAGTTTGTCTGTATGGAAATACTGCAAATTATGACCGTAAATTTAACATTGAAGTGTATTCAGATACAGATACTTTGTCGGCGATAGAAGGAGTGGATTTTAAGGCATTTGCAACTGAGTATGTGATGTCTGCTAATCAAGCGGAAACTTCTATTGGTATAGATTTATTGCGTACAGAAGACCTGATAAAGCATCCTAAGCGGTTTGTGGTGAAATTGATAGAGAATCCTGAACTTCGTTTTATTTACACGCGAGAAGCTACGATTCTAATCGATAGCGTAAATTTCAAGACACGGCCTATTGATTATCAGCGCGTCATTGTGATGAATGAGAATTTTCCCATGCCGGCATGGTGGAATATATATGGGATAAAATATTTTGGAGTTTGGTCGCAGAAAAAAACTGCATTAATTTGTGATGTGATGAATATCGACCGCGAAGATTTTGTAAAGACAAAATTGACTGAAGGGTATTTAAAGTTTGTAGGAAAATATATGCACCGTTGGTTGCAAGATAATCCTCAAGAAGATGAGAATGGCAAGCCGATGGAGATGGGGGCTGCTTCTCAAGGTTAAATGTTTAAATATTTGATGCTATGAAATTTAAGTATATATTAATTGTGTTGAGTGTGTTGCAATTTGGGGCATGCTCGGACGATAAAGGTAATTATATCTACAAGGAAATCAATGAATTGATGGTTGTAGAGAATTTGGAAAAGGGTAAGTTATATACAAAAGTCTCTTTTGTCGATAGCCTTTCATTTGATCCTGTAATTAATTCGACATTAAAAGATTTTAATGAAGCAGATTATGAATATTTATGGAAGGCAATTCCTAAAGGAGTTGATTTTAATAAAATTGAGCATGTAGATAGTTTGGTGCTTTCTACAGAACGCCGGATAGATATGTTATTAACGTTGAAACCTGGTGATTACTCATGCTTTTTTAATATAATAGATAAAGAAACAGGCATTTGTTGGTCGACACCTTTTCAGTTGCGAGTGAAATCTATGACAAGTGAAGGTTGGATGGTGTTGTGTGAAGAAAATGGGAAATCTCGCATGGATATTATATTTAATTCAAATGAGAATGATGACTTGATAGCTCATAATATTTGGGGAAATGAACCTTTTAAGCCGGGATTCCCGAGGCGTTTGTTATATAATTATAGCGTTAATGAAGTATTCCCAATGTTAGTGACTGATGATGATACTTATGTAATGGATCCTGAATATTTGCGAGTGGGTGAAGACAATAGTTTGAAATGGCGATTCGGTATTACCCCGGATGCAGTTCATTTACTTGCTTCGAATTTATCGATGTTTTCTGTGAGTAATCGTTTGGTAATCGTCGATGATAGACATGAGGTGTATAGTATCGATAGGTCTGTTTATGGTAGTGTATTTGAATATCCTATCAATAAGATTGACGGCAAAATAGATTTTAGAGCCGCTCCCTTTGTCGGTGTTAGTTTTGATGATAACTATATTAATGGTGGTTACGGATGTGCTCCTGCCGTTTTATATGATGCCACTCATAGACAATTTCTAGTGATAAGAAATAACTCTACCTATCCCTCCGTGATGACTTTTTCTGGAGAGCATATATTTCCTGTTCAGACAGGATGCGACCTTGTACACATGGAGTCAACAAAATCGGGATTAATCTATGCTATATTGAAACATCCGACAACTCATGAATTTTTCTTCTGTGGTATGAAATTGCGTGCGCGTTATAAAGCACCGCAATATTGGTGGCAACAAGGAGATTATGAGGAGTATAATATTCAAGAATATTATGGGAAGGTAACTGGTGCAGATTTGGAAAATGCTACAATGTTTGCTTGTCATCATTCACTTCCTTATTTGTTTTACTCAGATGGACAAAAGGTTTATCAGTTTGATATGGGGCATCCGGATATTCCGGCAAAAGAAGTGTTGTATTTCCCCGGAGAGAGTATAAAAGTACTTAGATTTAATCCTTTTGTTGCGTGGGAAGCGTATGAAGATTGGGAGCGTGCACGTAATTACCAATTGCTTATAGGAACACGTGAAAGAAGAGTTCCTGAGAATGAATGTGGTATTATGCGTTTGTATGATGTCCCGAATTTGATGGGGGATTTAGTTAAGAAAAAAGAATACAAGAAGTTAGGTAAAATTGTGGACATTGTTTACAAAGAAAGAAAAAAATAGACGATGAATTGGCATAAGAAAAATATAGCAATGTTAGTAGGCTTATTATTTATGAGTTTGCAAATGTTCGGGCAGTATAAAATTAGTGGACATATCAAGAATCATGGAGGACGTATTTTATTGCTTGTTCAGGATGCTACCGGTAAATATGATACTCTTGCTAATTCTCTGACAGCTAATGGAAAGTTTTATTTCACCGGAAAAGTAAGACGACCTATTGCAGCTGAAATTCGTGCAGTGAATACACGTTTACGTATACCTATTTTTTTGGAGAAGGGTGATTATAAGGTGAGTGCAGACGTTAAGCAGTTGAAAGTGTATGAAGTTGCAGGTGGAGGTAAAATGCAAAAGCTTCGTAACGAATTTAGAAAAAAAGAACTTGAATTGCAGCGTGAATGTGATTCCATACGTAAAGAATATGAAGCTGAGTATGGTAAAGATGATTATTTTAGTAGGTTGCAAATAAAAGGTTTGTTGTTGCGATATGAAGACCTTTATGATGAAGCAGAAGATGAATTTTTGAAGGCAAATGACAATATCGTGAGTGCTGCGTTGTTGGCATGGAGAATGGAGCGTTTGATGGAAAGAAAGAGTTTGTCAAAGAAGTATGAATTATTGGGTATGAATGCTCGAGCAACTGTCCCGGGATGCTATGTGAAACCATTTGCTGAGAAGATTGCAGCACTAGTGGTTGGAGGAACAGCACCGGATTTACGAATGCAAACACCGGAAGGTGACTCGCTTTCTATTTATGGAGTGAAAGCCAAAGCGAAAATTATTGATTTCTGGGCTTCATGGTGTGGACCGTGTCGGGCAGAGAATCCTAATGTGAAAAAGATTTATGAGAGGTATAAATCCAAAGGCTTGGAGGTTATAGGTGTTTCATTAGATATAAAAGTTGATGCTTGGTGTAAAGCAATTGAAGCAGATGGCTTGCCTTGGTTGCATATGTCTGATTTGAAAGGTTGGAATAGTATTGTTACGGATGTTTATCAAATTCATGGTATTCCAATGTTGTTTGTATTGGATGAGAATAACCGAATTGTGGGTGAAGGTTTGAGAGGAGAAGAGTTGGAAAAATGTGTACAAAAGGTTTTGGCACAATAAGTTTGTCTAAATGGGGACATTCAGTAAATACTATAAAATCAGCCAACTAATTCATACATAAAATGTTGCGAATTAGTTGGCTTTTTTGTATCTTTAGGTATTCCCCCGCAAA
>NZ_CFKYFN010000019.1:0-1367 GCF_985060555.1 Odoribacter sp.
AAAAGTGTGTAAATTCCAATTTATTTATTTTTGTAATAGAACAGTCAAAAATAACTTATTATGGAATTTACACCTGAGCAAATAACGGAAATAATCTCCGAAATAACAAATGGAGAACAAGGATTCCAAGGTCTTGTCAAACAAGGTCTTGAAAGTTTAATGCATAGCGAACGTGCAGTTCATAACGCGGAACATAACGACGTTAGCAACGGTTATCGTGATCGTCGAGTGTGCTATGACCGTAAAGTGTTTGAGCTTCGTGTCCCGCGTAGTCGTAACAGCAATTTTTACCCGATGTTACTAGGTGTGTTGAAAGACCAAGAAGAAGAAGCCCAAAAACTGGTGAGCAGTCTCTATTGTAGCGGTTTAACCACGGAACAGGTGGGTAAAATCTACGAACAGTTTTACGGGAAGCATTACAGTAAAAGTCAGGTAAGTCGCCTCTTGAACACGGCCCGTGAAGATGTAAACGCGTGGCTGGGGCGTAAACTTGAGAAGCGTTACCCCATTCTTTATATCGATGCCACGTATGTCCTCACCCGGCGGGACGAGTCCGTGAGCAATGAAGCCTATTACACGGTTTTGGGAGTGAAAGAAGACCGCACAAGGGAAGTTTTAACCGTGGTAAACTTTCCCACGGAAAGCGCGACCAATTGGAAGGATGTTTTTGAAGGTCTCAAAGAAAGAGGTGTAGCCGTGGTGGACCTGTTGGTATGTGACGGGTTATCCGGTATTGAAAACACGCTGGCCGATACTTTTCCAAAAGCGGATCTGCAGTTGTGTACCGTTCATCTGAAAAGGAATATCGTGAATAAAGTCAAGCCCGGGGATAAGAAACAGGTTATGGAGGAACTCAAACAAATCTGCTCTCCTGACCAATGGGACATCACGCCGGAAAAGGCATTCGGTGTATTCAAGGAGTTCATACAAAGGTGGCAAAAGAGTTACCCGCCGCTAAAGAGATACCAGCACGACAGGTACAGGTTTTATTTTACATACTTCAAATATGAAAGGGAAATCAGGGGAATGATTTATACCACGAACTGGATCGAAAGACTGAACAGGGATTATAAGAGGGTTATTAACATGAGAGGGGCCATGCCGAATCCACAGGCCGTCATTCTACTGATGGGGACCGTGGCTCAAAACGCGGATATTTATAAATACCCTATTTATAATTTTTTAGAATCAAGATTATTTTATTAAAAATGAATAGATTTGCAAAGATGAAAAAAGAAAGGATTTACACACTTTTTGAAACACTATCCTTTTCTATTATTTTTACTCAATAATAATGCTCTCTCCAGTTCAAAAGATGGAGCACAAGTGCATGAAAGTAATAAAATGCTAATAATCGAGATAAGAAT
>NZ_CFKYFN010000020.1:0-21699 GCF_985060555.1 Odoribacter sp.
AAAAAGTACTGGAATAACCAAAAGAGCAATTGGTTTGTCAAATCGATGTCCCCTGTACCGCCTTTTTACGGCCGCAGGGGGCATCGATCTTATAATTAGTACGTTTTCAGTGACAACGGTTAACTTCTGAAATTTTTGTACCCCTTGAAACCTAAAAAAATAAAACTAGATATGGTACACCTAGAAACTAAGAAAGATTTCAGTTTGAGCACATTTACCTATTTCTTTACCTAAAATATTAGAATGACTCTCCGCTCCGATCACATATATAAATCCCGTTCCCCGGAAGCAATTCGCTTATAATAATTCAGGAAAGTCGGCAATAATTTCTTATCTGTAAAGAAAGACATTCCCTCGATTTCCTGCAACTCTTTTTCGATCAGTTGCTCGCCGATCCGACGGGTTTCTGCCGAAGCATAATCATTCAGGTATTCACGGAAAGTCAGTACGGCATTCAGCTTACAGAATTTACCTTCCACTCCTTTTTCCAGCAAGTTCATGATCTTATCCCCGGTACGTCCGCAACGGTAGCCGGCAGTACAGAAAGAAGTGATGTAACCGTCTCCGGCCAACTCGCGGATCACTTCGTCCAAACTGCGTTCGTCGCCCAGCATAAACTGAACCTTATCGGGATTTTCTTCCTGTACCTTTTTCTCGGAATAGGCTCCGATACCGATTTTCGAAGAAGCATCCGTCTGTGTGCAACCATAATTGATAATTTCACGCCGTAATTCAGCACGCTCCCGGGCCGTGACAATCAAGCCTGTATAAGGCACGGCCAGACGCAACACCGTCACCAATCGGCGGAAAGCATCGTCCCTGACCAAATAAGGCGAATTTTCGCTCACAAACGATCCCAAAGCAGGCTGCATACGCGGAAAGGAAATGGTGTGCGGTCCGATACCGAACTGTCTTTCCAGGTCGTGAGCATGATGAACTAACCCCATCACCTCAAAACGCCAGTCGTACAAACCGAACAGAGCCCCGATAGCCACATCGTCTATCCCTGCATCCATTGCACGATGCATTGCGTACAAACGCCAACGGAAATTTCCTTTAATCGTATTGGCCGGATGCAACTCGGCATAACGTCCCGGATGATAAGTTTCCTGGAACACCTGATAAGTCCCGATTCCGGCACGCCACAGTTTCCGCAGATTCTCTATACTCATCGGCGCCGCATTGATATTGATGCGACGGATATTATTAAAGCCGTTCCCGGTAGGAGTCACCCGTTTGGTTGCATAAATCGTCGCCATACTATCGGCAATATAGTCGGCATCACTTTGGGGATGCTCACCATATACGGCAATCAAACGTTTATGTCCCTCATCGATCACAGCCTCCGTCTCCCGTCTCACCTCCTCCATAGTCAACACATGCCGTTTTTCAGCACAGTTATCACTTCGGAACCCACAATAGACACAACTATTTACGCAGAGGTTGGAACAATATAACGGAGCGAAAAAGACGATCCGGTTGTCATATACTTTCTTTTTTACCTGCAATGCGGCTTCACGCATTTCTTCCAACAGTCCCGGATCTTCTACATTCAACAACACAGCCGTTTCTTCCGGAGATAACAACTTTATATCCAGAGATTTCTGTAAAATATCCCGCACTTGCTGTTTATCCGGCTGACGATATTTTTCAAGATTACCGAAAATCGATTTTTCATCGATAAAGTCTTTTCCGTTTACCAGATATTTTTCTATTTCAGCTGGTTTAATCACTTGCTGAACCCATTCTTTCATGTTCATATCGACTCATATTTCTATTATCTCACCGCCAATCCCCAGGCATCGGCAAATTGCGGATACTTCTTTCTGATCAGGAATACTTCATTCCAACAATCGGTGTGGGTATTGAAAGGGGCGGTAGTCACCCGGTACATGCCATTTTCGTTCCTCAGGATAGCACTTTCTTTAAATCCCATAAATACCAAGCGTTTTCTCAAATTTTCCACTCTTTGTTTACTCTTGAAACTCCCGACAATCACATAATAAGCCCTGATTGAATCACTTTCGGTATCGACTACTTTCTCCTCTTTTATAGGAGCCACCGGATCGACCTCAGGAGCCACCTCTTTATAGACAGTGTCTTTTTTCACCGGAACAGGTGCAATCATCACTTCCAGCGGTTCTTTTTCGGCTGCTTTTTTCTTTTTCTTATGGTCTTTATGTCCGAACAGTAAATTTATCCCGAAACGGGCATTAGCGGACTGTGTATTGGTATAATTGCAAGCCAATAAGTTGTCGGTTTCCAGATAAAGCTGGAACGGGCCGAGTTTTGCGGTCAGACCGGCACCGAGATTCACATAACTTCCCCGGGTAATGCTATATGAAACCGAAGCACTGACATTACGCATCAAGCGTCCGTTCACCGAAGCAGTCAGCGAAGGAATAAACATTTTATCAACTAATGAAGCCCGGAACAACCCTCCGACATAAAAGGTACGGTTCAACTGATAGGTAGCTCCTAAATACAATTTCGGGCTCACCATCGTAGTATAAGCTTTACCTCTGCTTCTCAGCTGCAAACTATCTTTCAATTGGTCTGTCAACTTCGTGAAAGCACTATCGATAGAAATATATCCCACATTGTCTTTATTCACACTATTGGAAATATCGGCCCCTTCCCAGGTAAACCGGGCATCCTGATAAAAATTATACCGAAAATCCTTATTTCCCCAATGAATAAAACCCAAATCCGTCAAACTGGCGAACAATTTAATTTTATCGTTGAATTGATATTCACCTCCCAAATCGATAGCAAAACCGGGATTTTTAGTATTCAGAAAATCCGCAACCCCGATGTCGTCGGTATTGAAGTCGAAATCGTCCCAATCGATCGGCTTGTTGGGTTCGAACGGCAAACCTGTCTGTTCGTTACGAATATTCACCGGAGCGGTGATCCTGATATTCTGCCGGGAATGTATCTTCATCGTTCCATCTTTCTCTGTCACCACATCCAATTCAGAATCCGTCATATGAGCATTCGCAATACCTGCAAGATATTTCAAACGCCCTCCGACGGTAAGCTTACTGTTCACCTGTTTCGACAAACCTAAAGCCACTTCGATATAGGAATTCAGATTGACCCCCAGCTTCCCGAAATCCATAGAGGGATGGTCCGTATTACCATATTTCAGGAAAGTGAACAAATCCTTGTTATAACGAAATAAGAAATCATTTTTCTGAGTGATATCCAAAGTCCCGTACCAACTTTTAGCTTTCACACCGATGGAAAGAATAGAATTTTCATTATTAAAAGCGATGTAATTCCGTTTATGCAATGATTTATAAAACTTATTCACATCCATATAAACCGAATCGTCCCGTTTGAACAACAAATCCTCGACGGTAAACGAAGAGTTCAGATAATTCACGGAAACGCCACTGAGCCCCGGCAGACCGATAAAGACTTTATACTCCGGCTGATAAGCAGGATTTAACCGAAATTGCTGCGGAAGATTTGATAAGAAATAAGATGTATTGTTCCCATCCTGAGCTTTAACAACACTACCTAATGAAAGGATTGCCAGCGCAATCAACAAAATACGCTTCATACACTTCTAATAATTTCAATCACCAATTAATCACAGATTTGACGATGTAAATGTATGTTAAATAAACAAGATATTCAATAAATCCTCCCAATTATATTTTATAAATTTTAATCTTCTTTTCCACTCCTTCTTTTTCCGCTTCAAATATCGTATCCCAACTCCAGCTTAGCCACATCGCTCATCCGGTCGGGCGTCCATGCCGGCTCGAAAACCAGGTTTACGGTAGCACTTTCTATACCTTCGACTTCCATTACCACATCATGCACTTGCTGCACGATCTCATCGGCGATCGGGCATCCGGGAGCCGTGAGGGTCATGTGAATGATCACTTCGGAAGGCTTTGGAAATTCTATATCGTATATCAACCCCAATTCCCAGATATTCACCGGAATCTCCGGATCATAAACCGTGCTCAATTTCTCAATAATCAGATCCCTTGTTATACTGGCAGTCATATCCATCCGTCTTTAATCGTTTAAAATTTCTTACTTCGTATTTTGCGAAGCTGCCTCAGCAGCAATTGCATAGAATTTGATCTGTTTCACCATCGCAAGCAGGCCATTGGAACGGGTAGGCGACAAATGCTGGGTCAATCCGATCTCATCGATAAAATGCAGGTCGGCTTTAGCGATATCCGCCGGCTTCTGTCCGGAAAAGACCCGGATCAACAATCCGGCGATGCCTTTGGTGATAATTGCATCGCTGTCAGCTGTAAAATACAAAAGGCCATCCTGCATATCGGCATGAAACCACACCCTCGACTGGCATCCCTTAATCAGATTTTCTTCGGTCTTATGTGCTTCATCCATCCCTTCCAGACCCGATCCCAACTCGATCAGATAAGCATATTTATCCATCCAATCATCATATATAGAAAATTCATCTATAATTTCCTGTTCTTTTTCCTCGATTGTCATTTTTATCAATTTTTATCCTATCCTTTACAAAAATATAAATATCAGGCCAACTTAAACATTTTAGCCACCCGGTGTAATCCTTCGCAAAACAGATCGATTTCTTCAGAGGTATTGTACATACCGATCGAAGCCCTTACCATACCCGTTACCCCATAATGTTGCATGACCGGTTCGGCACAGAGCTGTCCCGTACGAACAGCGATCCCCATTTTATCTAACAATATGCCTGTATCGGAATGATGTATTTCTCCCAATGCAAAAGACAGGACGGAAGATTTCCGTATAGCTTCGCCAAAAATCCGCATAGCAGGAACCTGCCGCATCCGCTCCATCGCATAGTCCAACAACTGCTGTTCGTAAACAGCGATCTCTGGCAAACCGAGGGATTCAACATAACGAATGGCTTCTCCCAAGCCGATCACCCCGATAAAATCGGGAGTTCCTGCTTCGAATTTAAAAGGAAGCTCGTTATAAGTCGTCTTTTCGAAATGTACTTCTTTGATCATCTCTCCCCCACCTTGCCAGGGAGGCATCCGATTCAGCAAATCCTCCTTACCGTACAACACTCCGACTCCTGTAGGACCATATAACTTATGTCCTGAAAATACAAAAAAATCACAGTCGAGCGCCTGCACATCTATCGGTATATGCTGAACAGCTTGTGCGCCGTCGACCAACACTTTTGCACCGATCCGATGAGCCCGGCCGATCAGCTCTTTTACCGGATTTACCGTCCCCAACACATTCGAAACGTAAGCGACTCCAACTAATTTCACCCGCGGAGTCAATAAAGTATCCAGTTGTGACAGATCGAGCTCCCCTTTATCGTTAAACGGAAGTACTTTCAATACCGCTCCTTTCCGTTCACAGAGCATCTGCCAGGGAACAATATTGGCATGATGCTCCATTTCAGTTACCAGGATTTCGTCACCTTCCCGGATAAAAGCTTCTCCGAAAGAAAAAGCCACCAGGTTGATGCTTTCCGTGGTACCCCGGGTAAAAATAATTTCTTTATCCGAACCGGCATGAATGAATTTCCGGACAATTTCGCGGGCTTCCTCATTGGCATCGGTACATTTATTACTCAAAAAATGGACCCCCCGATGTACATTCGAGTTGTACTTCAGGTAATATTCGTTCATTTTTTCAATGACTTGCAACGGCCGCTGAGTCGTCGCCCCATTATCCAGGTATACCAAGCGTTTTCCGTATACCTGTTCTTCCAATATCGGGAAATCTTTCCGGACTTTTGCAACGTCGAACATATCCGATTATTTTTTACATTGCATAATGCAATTATAACATTTCGATAATTCACCCCTCAGCCGCTTATCGATCAAATCATCGATTTTCACCCGCAGGGGTTCGAGTTTTACCCGCCGGATAATGTCGTGAGCAAACCCGAACATCATCATCATCCGGGCTTCTTCCGGACTGATTCCCCGTGAACGCAGATAGAACATAGCTTCTTCATCGATCTGTCCGACCGTCGCTCCATGGCTACATTTCACATCATCGGCATCGATGATCAGCTGGGGTTTGGCATTTATCCGGGCGGTATCTGTCAGCAATAAGTTGTTATTGGCCTGATAAGCTTCGGTCTTCTGTGCATCCGGCCGCACACGGATACATCCGCTGAAATTTGCCAGTGCAGCATCATCCAGAACACCCTTGAAATGCTCGTTACTCGTACAATGCGGAGCAATATGATCGATGTAAGAAAAGTTATCGACAATCTGTTTTTTATCCTGGATATACATCCCGTACAAATGACATTCTCCCCCTTCTTCATTCAAAGCGACATACATATTGTTCCGGATAGTACCCCCGTACAAGGTCACCAGGTTACTTTCAAAAGTGGAATTACGGTGTTCTGAGACAAATAAAGAATTGATCTGGGAAGCCCCGAGATGTTGATTCTGTACCTGATAATATTCCATATGGGCATTGGGGCCCAAATATACTTCGGTCGTATTGTTGATTAAAAAATCATGCTCTGAAAGCGTGTGATCGCAAACCAGTACAGTCGCTCTGGCATTTTTCCCCAGTACGATCAGGTTACGTTGGAATCCCATCAGATCGGCCTTCGCCCTTAAGAGATTGATAATCTGCAAAGGGCATTCTAAAACGACATCGTCAGGGACATAAACAAATACACCGTCCTGTGCAAATGCCGTATTCAGTGCCACTAAGCCATCCCGGTGAGCGACAGGCGCATAGTGGTTATAATGTTTAGCAAACAGATCAGGGTATTTCACACTCGCTTCCTGCAAACCACAGATAACCACTTCCTCCGGTATTTCGGCTGCCGGATTCCCATCGAACCACCAACCGTTCACGGTCAATACGGGAGTGGTAACCAAATCCGTAACAGCACAGCGGAAAGTTTCGTTCATATCCACCTCCTGCCGGATATATTTCAACACGACGTTATAATCTTTGCCGAATAAGGGCAGCAGATTCAGATAAATATAATCTTCCTGTTTATTCGGGATTCCTCCCAAATCGACAAATTTACGGAATGCTTCCTCCCGGCAACCGTTCATTACCGCGCTGTTTCCTGCATCGAGCAAGGCCCGGCCTTCCCTGAACAAAGTTGCCAAATCGGTATTTATTTTTTCAAAATCGTTCATATCCGACTACTTACCTTTTACTTCTTCCTTGATCCAATCATATCCCTTCTCTTCCAGTTCGGCTACCAGCTCTTTGCCGGCGGTTTTCACAATACGGCCGTCATACAATACATGTACCACATCGGGTACGATATAGTCCAGCAAACGCTGGTAGTGGGTAATGACAATCGTAGCATTCTCCGGCTTTTTCAGTTTGTTCACGCCATTGGCCACCGTTCGTAACGCATCGATATCCAAACCGGAATCCGTTTCATCCAGAATAGCTAATTTCGGTTCGAGAACCGCCATCTGAAAGATTTCGTTTTTCTTCTTTTCTCCCCCGGAAAAACCTTCATTCAGGGAACGGTTCAGCAACTTATTGTCGATCCCGACCAATTCCATTTTCTGGCGGATCATCTTTAAGAAATCCCCGGCCGGATAAGGAGGCTGTCCATGGTATTTACGAATCTCGTTTACTGCCGTCTTCAAAAAATTCACCGTACTCACTCCCGGAATTTCTACCGGATACTGAAAACTAAGGAAAATTCCTTCCCGGGCCCGGTCTTCTGCCGGCATCTCCAGCAGATTTTTACCATTGAATTCCACTTCTCCCTGGGTAACCTCAAAACGTTCACGACCGGTAAGCACAGCAGAAAGCGTACTCTTTCCGGCACCGTTCGGTCCCATGATTGCATGAACTTCTCCGGCTTTGATTTCCAAATCAATGCCTTTCAATATTTCTTTGCCATCTACCGAGGCATGTAAGTTTTTTATCTTTAACATAATCTCACTTCTTTCAGAATGAATTTACTTTTTTATTCTTCTCCCTTTTACTTGTTACCTTCTCCTTTTTAGGCTCCAGCCTTTAGCTTTTTGCTTTTTAGCTTTTTTACCCCACACTTCCCTCCAAACTGATCTGCAACAGCTTTTGTGCTTCCACCGCAAACTCCATCGGCATTTTATTGAGGACATCACCGGCATAACCTTTGATAATCAAGCCCACAGCATCCTCGGTCGAAATTCCCCGCTGGTTGCAATAAAAAATCTGGTCTTCGCCGATTTTAGAGGTTGTCGCCTCATGTTCTACCTGAGCCGTCGAATTCTCGATTTCCAGGTAAGGGAACGTATGTGCCCCACATTTGTCCCCCAGCAATAAAGAATCGCACTGAGAATAATTACGGGCATTTTGGCAGCTCTTCACCACTTTCACTTTTCCCCGGTAAGAGTTACTGCTGAACCCGGCGGAGATACCTTTAGAAACGATCCGGCTACGGGTATTGTTACCGATATGAATCATCTTTGTACCGGTATCCGCCTGCTGATAATTATTGGTAACCGCTACAGAATAAAACTCACTTACCGAGCCATCTCCTTTTAAAATAGTGCTGGGATATTTCCAGGTAATAGCCGAACCGGTTTCTACCTGAGCCCAGATCAAACGGGCATTTTCGCCCCGGCAAATTCCTCTTTTAGTAACGAAATTATAAATTCCGCCTTTCCCGTCCTTATCCCCGGGATACCAATTCTGTACCGTACTGTATTTCACTTCTGCATTTTTCTCGACAACGATTTCCACAATCGCTGCATGCAACTGATTTTCATCGCGTTGAGGAGCGGTACAACCTTCCAGATAACTCACATAAGCCTCATCTTCAGCAACAATCAGTGTACGTTCGAACTGTCCTGTATTCCGGGCATTGATCCGGAAATAAGTAGACAATTCCATCGGACAACGTACCCCTTTAGGAATATAGACAAACGAACCATCGCTGAATACGGCCGAATTCAAAGCAGCAAAATAATTATCATGATAAGGCACGACAGTCCCTAAATATTTCCGTACTAAATCGGGATGATTTTTTACCGCTTCTGAAAAAGAACAGAAGATCACTCCGCGTTCAGCCAGTGTATCTTTAAAGGTAGTCTTTACAGAAACACTGTCCATCACAGCATCGACCGCCATTCCGGACAGGGCCATTTGTTCGCTCAAAGGAATCCCCAGCTTATCGAAAGTAGCCTTCAATTCCGGATCGACCTCTTCCCAACTCTTCGTCTCCTTCTGTTTCGGAGCTGCATAATATACGATATCCTGATAATTGATCTCAGGAATATCCAGTTGAGCCCAACGGGGCATCTTCATCGTCAACCAATGCCGGTAAGCTTTCAACCGAAATTCCAGCATCCAATCCGGTTCCTCCTTCTTGGCGGATATGATCCGGATCACCTCTTCGTTCAAACCTTTACCTATCGTATCGGTTTCGACATTCGTCACAAACCCATACTTATATTCACTTCCGGTAACTTCTTCTATAATATTGTCCATAAAACCTATTGAAACTTGAAAATTGCAACTTGAACCTAAATTCAAAGCCAATCTTACGATTATAATCACAAAAGTAAGAAATTTATTTAACACACATCCAGAGTCAAAGAACCAAAAGTTAAAAAAGTCTGTCCGACCGTAGAATAAAATCCGGAGGATGGTTGATCTGTCTGTTAATTTACACTATTTTTGCAGAAGATAAGCTGTACCTCGGCATAACTTTCAAGCAAGCTTGAAGATTCTGCTCCCGGTTTGCATTATCTTTGCCCGTATAAACAGATCATCAACAAACATACGTTCAATTTTACCATGTCCAATTATACAGAACTTTCTACATTAGGAGAATTTGGTTTGATCGACCACCTGACAAAAACGATTCGATTACAGAATCCCTCTACCCTGAAAGGGATTGGAGACGACGCAGCCGTCCTGGATTATGGCAATAAAAAAATCCTCGTCAGTACAGACATGCTGATCCAAGGTATTCATTTCGATCTGACTTATACCCCCCTAAAACATTTGGGATATAAATCGGTAGCCGTCAATGCCAGCGATATCTATGCGATGAACGGCATTCCGAAACAGATCACGCTCTCCCTCGCTGTCTCGAACCATTTTTCTGTCGAAGGGCTGGAAGAGTTTTATGCCGGCCTATATCTGGCCTGTGAAAAGTACGGGATCGACCTGGTCGGAGGCGATACAACTTCTTCTAAAACCGGCATGTGCATCAGCATCACGGTATTGGGAGAAGCCGATGAACAGGATATCGTCTATCGGAATACAGCCAAAGAGAATCAACTGATCTGCGTCAGCGGAGACCTGGGAGCAGCCTATATGGGATTACAATTGCTGGAAAGAGAAAAATTAGTTTTTCAGGGAGACGAAAATGCCCAACCCGATTTCGCCGGTTATGAATATATCCTGGAACGCCAACTGAAACCGGAAGCCCGTAAAGATATCGTTCAACAGTTTAAAGAAAAAAATATCCTTCCGACGGCCATGATCGATATCTCGGATGGTCTGGCTTCGGAAATCATGCACATTTGCAAAGATTCCGGGATCGGCTGTAACATTTATGAAGAAAAAATACCGATCGATTACCAAACGTTCAAAATGGCGGAAGAGCTCAATATGAATGCTACGGTATGCGCCTTATCCGGAGGAGAAGACTATGAACTCTTGTTCACCGCTCCTTTAGAGCATTACGACCTGCTGACCGCTATGCCGGGAATCAGCGTGATCGGCCATACCTGCAAAGCCTCTGAAGGATGTTATATGACTACCCGCGACGGGAATACTTTCGAATTAAAAGCCCAGGGATGGCAGAATTTTTCTTCAACAACGGCTGCCGGGGAAAGTGAAAATAAAAAAGCAAAGGAGGACAGATGAGCAGAGATTTAGAAGATGTTTTACGGGAAATCGGGGAACTGAGTAATATACATGCAGACCGTAAAAAACTGCGGGCCAACTTGCGGGAGATCAGAGACCACCGTCTGGCTTATTACAATCAAAGCAACGAAAAGGAGTTGCAGGCCGAATTTTCAGATGCCCTGTTTAAAATTCTTTTACTGGAATTAGATGAAGAAGAAGAAGAAAGCATCGAGATAGCAGAACTGGCTTATCTGGGCTTGGGGCATATTTTCAGACGACCGGAATTACCGACCCCCGAGCTTTATAAACGCAGGTTATTGCTTTTGCATTATTTCTGTGATTATTTTACCGATTCCATCATCGAAGTATTTCTCTCCAAATATCGGGAGGACAACATATTACAGGCGAGAAGTCTGGCTATCGAATGTCTGGAGAAGATGCAGTTGTCGGATATGTTTTATCTGGAAGAAAATGCAACCGATTTTATCGACGGAGATGAACAACTATCGGACGCTTGCAACGGTATCGAAACAGATCCGCGTTTATCTGAGGAGGAAAAAGCCAATGCAGCCTTACTACACAAGGTTTTATACGCTTACCTGAAAGCCAAATACAAAAACTGAGAGCTTTGAGCTCTCAGTACCCTTCTCAATTAATGATTCGGATTAAATCTCCTTTCGCCACCCCGGGGAGAAAATGAACGATGACCTCTGTTTTCACCTTCTTCTCTCGGACGAGCTTTTTTCACTACTATCTTTCTTCCTTGAAATTCCGACTCGTTAAGAGCATTAATAGCATTCATTCCTTCGGTTTCATCCTCCATTTCAACGAAACCAAAACACTTTGAATTGCCGGTTTCCTTGTCCATAATTACTTTTGCTGAAGAAACAGTACCGAATTCTCCAAAGAGAGTTGCGAGATCGTCACCTGTTGTGGCGGAACTCATTTTTGCTACAAAAATATTCACAATAAAAAATATTAAAAAAATGATTAAACATATAGAAGGGTACGTAGAGCTATATTTTTAGTTACAAAAACACAAAACTAAGATTCTTCTATCGACACAAATATAAAGTAAATTATTAATACTCAGAAAAAAAATCTCCCGATAATTTACAACAATAAAAATATTTTCATTTTTTCTTTGCATTTTATTTGCACATTCCAACAAAAGCTCTACCTTTGCACACGCAATGAAACGCTGGTGGCATAGCTCAGTCGGTAGAGCAAAGGACTGAAAATCCTTGTGTCCCTGGTTCGATTCCAGGTGCTACCACTTCCCGATAAGCAGCTACATAAGTAGCTGCTTATTTTTATATTCCCCCCGTTCATGGAGCAATCGAAATCCGATAGTCAAGCATAACCGGATTACTATCGCTTGTAATACCAACCGATAGAGACCACAGCCGACACGATGCACACTCATTTACGGTAAAAGTAAGTTCTGTAGCTCCCCGATCGAATCTACCACATAATCCGCCCCAGCAGTTTCCAGTTCTTCCCGGGAGCCATATCCATATACACACCCAACCGAACTCACTCCCGCATGCTTCGCCCCGAGTATGTCGAATTTACGGTCACCGACCATAATTACTTCGGAAAGAGATACAACCTCCTTAGTCTTCAGTACATAATCGATCACCTCTTCTTTAGTCGAGCGTACTCCGTCCAAAGTAGCCCCTCCGACAAAGGAAAAATAAGCGGCAAGCTGAAAATGATCCAATATTTTCCGGGCGAATACTTCCGGCTTAGAAGTAGCCACCATCATAGTCTTTCCCGCCTGACACAAACGATCCAACAACTCAGGCATCCCCGGATATACCTCGTTTTCAAGCCAGCCCACAGTCGCAAAACGTTCTCTATACTTCAAGATCGCTTCTTGCGCCTGAGCTTCGGATAAACGATAGAATTCCTGAAATGAATCCAACAAAGGCGGTCCGATAAAAGGACACAACTCCTGCAAATCCTTCACCTCAATCCCCAAATGCCGTAAAGCATACTGCACACAGGTGGTAATTCCTATCATCGGATCGGTCAGCGTCCCATCTAAATCCCATAAAATATATTTACAATTTTTTTCCATTATTCCTCTTTTAAATTCGAAAGTTTACCTGCCTCAACGTTACTTCGTTCCTGATCAGTGCCGCCTTTCAGATTTCTGATTAGCGAACCTTCAGTTCTGATGGGGGGAATTTTATCCGGAACATAGTTCCGCCGATCAAGGTAATGCTAATCCGAATCCGATGGATAATACCATAATTCAGCTTTTTCTACAAAGATAATCTTAAAATAGCAAATGACAAGTCCGGCAGACTTTCAGCGATCGAAAATCTACCGGACTACAATCCTCCCCTCCAGCCTGTCAATTGATCACAAACGCTCTTCCAGCCATTCTACCAACTGATGTTTATCTTTTGCCTGTCCGATGATCTTTCCGTCAGGCCCGATCAAAATCAAAGTAGGCAAATAAGGTGCGGCATACATCGTGATCACCCTGGCCGGTTTGTATGGCTCAGGGAATTCATCGATTACCTGTTTCCATGGCAATTGATCCTGTTCCAAGGCTTTCAGCCAGTCCTCCCTGCGGCTGTCGTTGGTCACTCCCAGGATCTCGAACCCTTTATCCTTAAAGCGGGCATAAATCTTTTTCATTTCGGGGAACGAAGCCCGGCAAGGGCGACACCACGAAGCCCAAAAATCCAGCAACACGTATTTACCCCGCAAATCCGACAAAGCCAGCCGGCTTCCGTCCGGCGTCTCCAGCGAAAAATCGGGAGCCGGTTGCCCCGGCCGTACCCGCTCGCGGATAGCAATCTCCTCGCGCACCTCTGCCGCCATAGGACTATTCTGCACTTTAGGATCCAAAACGGAAAATACTTCCTTCAACTCTTCCAACGTCATATCGTTCCACATCATCCGCAGATTCAAAACGGACGACTCCACCGTGCGGTTTTCCCGTATAAGCTCCAACTGCCGTTGGCGTACAGCTTCGGAAAAGCGTTCGGACAAAGGCTCCGTTTCGTCCTGCAATTTATAATAGGCTTCGGTATCCGTATTCCTCAATCCGGCCATTTTCTGTTGTGCCTCGGCATATTCCTTGTGCTCCGGGGCTTTTAATATCTGCCCGTATACTCCGGCGATCTTCTCATACACTTCCTGGTTCAAACTCCCTTCCACCGTTTGTCCGCCGATCGAACGGTAGCCATACCGTTCGATCACATCTTTCCAGGCAGCCATCACCCGGATCGGGGAATTCTCTGCAATAAATCCCAGACTTGCCGGCTGATCGCTATCAGGACACACCTTTACAGTGACGGAAACCGGGGATTCCAAACGCCCTTCGAACACGAATTTTCCATTCCGCATATTCACCGTATCTCCCATCGTCGGTTCCCCGAAACCTGCCGATTGTAACAATATGGCTTTTCCGTCACCAGCCCCTTCAATGTTGCCGGTAATCCGGTAACCGTCTGCCGGGGCTGTGCAAGCAGCCACCCCAAAAAGGATACCCCCTATTATCATTTGTGTTTTCATATCATAATTTTTTATTTATTTCAATACAATTTTTTTCTCTGTCGGAGTCATGCAAATCATATGTTTCAAATCTTCCATCCTAGCCGCATGATTTTTCATCGTTTCCACGTTCAGGGCATAAGCCCGGCGGGTAGCCGAAAAAGCACGAAGCGTAATATCATGCCGGGTGATAATGCGGTCGTTATATTTGCGGGCGACCGGCGTTTGGCCGGCAAAACCGGCAATATACACCACAGCATTGGCAAACACATCCCGGGCCTCTTCCGTCATATCGTCGGGCGAAGCAGCAAATCCCCAGTGGAGAAAGTTACCATGCCTTCCGATCGCCACAGCATCCCATGTCTTACCCGAAACGCCACCGGAAATTATCTCAGCTTCAGGCGAATCCTCGAAACCACCGGGCCGCGATACCATGCCGACACGGAGCTCCGCTTCGACATATACCCTTCTTTCTGCACCCGCCACATCGGTAAAGAATCGGGAGCTATGGTATCATCGATATAAGGCAGCGTCCGCATCGGTTTCTTCACCATCGGACGGTCGAAGTCGGGAGGCAAATAACCGGTTTTTTCATACCGGGTCAGGCGGCCTGAACTATCCCTTTCCATAATGCCCGGCAGGATAGGAGCCGGCCGACCGTCCATCACCGTTACATCATAATTGTCCGACAATTCCGGCCGGTAGGCTTTGGCCCGGATCACCGTCACCTGCCGGAAATAGCGTTTCAACATCTTGTCAAAGGAAGCCATACGTTTCGCACTGCTTTGTGCCAACACCGCCGAATCGGGACGGTTACCGACATAATCGACATCCGGCGAACCGCCGACATACAACACTTTCAGGTTACTTTTACGGATCCCGGCCTGTAAACCTCCGGACAGGCACAAACAAAGCACTATACCAATGATTGTTTTTATTTTCTTTGTATTTAATTCCCGAATACTTCCTTCAATTTTTCATCCATTTTTTCGTGAGATTCTCCACCTCCCCCATAACGTCCGATAATCATTCCTTCTTTATCGATTAAAATTTTCGTCGGTAAAGAGTGAATTCCATACAGCTCGCTGATATCTTCCGAGCGATCGAAGTCTTTTCCATCGAACTTCAATCCACGCAATACGTGATGAAACATCCCGATGTCATCTTTCTTTACAGCTGTCCGCCATTTAGCCTCGTCCGGATCGTCGTCGGACACACACACCACTTCCAGGCCCTGATCTTTATACTTTCTATACAATTCTTTCAAATGGGGATTACTTTTCCGACAGGGAACACACCAACTGGCCCAGAAATCGATAATCACGTATTTTCCCCTGAGGTCTGCCAACGAAAACATTTCTCCGTCGATATCCTTTTTGCTGAATATGGCAGCAGGACTGCCCGGAGAACCATTTTTCAACTTTTGAATTTCCTGATATACTTCTTGCCCCAGCTTACTTTTCTTTACCCGTTCACTCAAACGATCGAAAACAGCCTGTGCTTCGGGATAAGTCATGGAACTGACTTTATATCTCAATTGTCCTGCAGTCACATACGAATCGATATGTGTTGCTATAAACCGATCAGTAATTTTTCCCATTTCTTCGTAAAACGGCTCCATTTTATCTTTGATTTCGGTAGACTTTTCAGGATCTTTCTCTTTTCTATAAGCATCGTTCAAAGCCTTCATTCGATTCCGGACAGCTATTAACTCTTTATTCAACGCCTGCGCTTCCTGTCCGGTTAACGAACGTTTAATCTACAATTATCGTCTTGCCTTTCACCTCGAAACGGACATGGGAAGTTTTTTCAATGACCTTCAACATATCGTCGATTTCCCGATAACGGGGCAGGCTTCCACTGAAATGACGGTTACGGGAAATATTATTACGGAAAAAGACTTCGATATCGTACCACAAAGACAATTCATCCATAATCTGTTCGATCGATTTATCTTCAAAAATATAGACTCCTGATTTCCAACCGATATAATTAGATACATCGACATTTTTAATCTCGGTCTCACCGATCAAGCGATCGAACTGCGCCAACTGACCGGGCTTCAGCATTTTTTCAGCGGATCGTTCGGTTTTTATCGAAACAGCTCCCCGTACCAAAGTGGTCTGTACATAATCGGCAACCCGGGTATTGATATTAAACTCCGTCCCATACACCTTCACCTCGATATCGTCCGTCACGACAACAAAAGCTTTCTGCCGATCGTGAGCAACCTGAAAATAAGCTTCTCCTTTTAAATACACCCTTCTCATATCTCCTGCAAAATGTACCGGATACTTCAATTCAGAAGCGGAATTCAACCACACCCTGGTCCCATCACTCAGTACAATTGCATACTCACCTCCCCGAGGTACGATCAACTGATTCTCGGTATCTTCAATCCCTGCAGTCAGCGTATCGGAATAGATTAAACCATGATTACTGTTTTTAGCCTTTACCCCCTCTCCAATCTCGACATCAGCGGTTTCCGGATTCAGATTTACAGTCTTTCCCTCCCCGGTTACCAAAATAGCCTTTTGTGTTCCGGGCAAAATAGTCGCCGTCGGCCGGTTTTCGGTCAATAAGGGCTCTTTTACGGATGAAGTCACCTGCCACCATAAAAAGCAAGCCATCCCTACCGACAAGATACACGAAGCAGCCAGCCACCCCCCTATCCGTACCATCCGGTGCCTTCTTTTTCTACGTTCTGCAACGGTTAACCTGACTTCGTAGGAAGCTTTGAACCGACGAATTCGTTCTTCCGTAGGCCGGAAACTTTCCGGAGAACACAAAAAAGTTTTTATTTCCCGGTAAAATTCCCGGTGTTCCGAAGATTCATCCAACCAAGCATTCAGCAGGTTCCGTTCTTCTTCAGATATATCCGATAATACACTCCGCTTTAAAAGTACCCAATCGATCTTCATGATCTTTAATTTTAGATACCTCTTAAACACGAAAAGATAAAATTTGTTTACAGGAAAAGTATTTTTTTAAAGAAAAGGAGTAAAAAAAAGAATAACGGCCAGATCATATTCCGCAAAACGCTGCCTTAACATCTCCATACCCCGGTGAGTTTGTACCCTCGCAGTACTTTCGGAAATATCGAGTTCTTCGGCTATTTCCTCAAATTTTTTCCCTTCAAAAAAACGCCGCCGACACACCTCCCGGCATTTTTCGGGTAACTCCAGCATCACCTCCTGAATTTTCCGCAACACTTCTTCTTCCTCTATCCAATCGACATTATCCGACCATAGACAAGCTTCCGCATATAAATTCATACGCCGGTCTTCCACCTTACGGTCCCGCAAATAATTAAAACAACGATTCCGCACACTATTAAAAAGATACGACTTTAAAGAAAGGTCGTAATTCAGGATTTCCGATTTTTCATACAGACTGATAAAAATTTCCTGCACAATATCATTAGCCACATCCTCCCGAAACACAACGCGGACAGCAAAGGTAAAGAGCCGCTCGAAATACTTATCGAACAATATCGAATAAGCTTTCCGATCGTTCTTGCGTAAATATTTTATTAAAATTTCATCTTCCACGCCTCACCAGAATATTTATCATCTATTTTTACAAAAATATCTTAAATTTCCAATCGGGCAAGAGAAATAATGCAATTTTTTGATAAAACAATTAAATAGTCCAATCGAGGACGATATCAAGTTTTATCCCTGAACCGACCCAAAATAAGAATAATCATTTCAACATCTGATCGATTTGCTGATTGATAAATTGTAATTCTTCAGGAGTCAGGATTATATCGGCAGCTTTCGCATTCTGAATCGCCTGCTCCGGATTGCGGGCCCCGACCAAAGCAACGGTAATTCCGGGATGTTCGATCGTCCAGCGGATCACCAATTGTCCGAGAGTCGCTTTTTTCTCATCAGCCAAAGGTTGCAATTTTTCTAAAAAAGCATTCGTTCTTTTAATGCTTTCGTCTGTAAAAAAAGGGTTTTCTTTCCGATGATCGCCTTCAGCAAATCGGTATCCGGGTTGCATCTTACCGGTAAGTAAGCCACGTTCAAGCGGACTATAAGCGATCACCGATTTTTCATTACGGATACAATAAGGTATAATATCCCGGTCCATCCCCCGATTAACCATACTATAAGGAATCTGATCCGATACCAGATCGATCAGTTTAGCGGCATCTTCCAACAAAGCAGCATCATAATTACACACACCTGCATAACGTACTTTTCCTTGCTCTATCAAACGCTCTACTGCCTCGAAAGTCTCACTCAAAGGAGTCGTAGCATCCGGCCAATGGATCTGATAGAGGTCTATATAATCCGTACCGAGCCGCCGCAGACTGTCTTCACACTCTTTGATGACACTCTCTTTGCCGGCATATTTGTAAATATCTATAGGGTTGTCCTGATTATCTTTGCTTTTAAAAGCGAATTCACCTTGTGGCAAATCCCATCTCATACCGAATTTGGTCAGAATCTGTACCTGATCACGGGGAATACCCCGGATAGCCTCTCCAACAATCCGCTCACTCTCGCCTTGTCCATAAATCGGTGCTGTATCGATAGAAGTCACTCCACCATCGTAGGCCGCTTTTATGGCTTTTACAGCTTCGTCACGATTCGATTTTCCCCACATCCATCCTCCGGCAGCCCGAGAGCCGAAGGTGATAGCGGATAAGGTCAAGTCAGTATGGGCTAATGTTCTATATTCCATAATAGTTTTATCATCGATTGAAAACCCTTAAAATACGAAATAACCACCTCAGGAGTTACAACTTATATTTCATCACAATCTCACATTGTTCCCCTTCATCCAAAGCCAGATGGATAAAACCATTCTGAATATCATGCTGTTGCCGGTCTACTTCTACCCGTTTCACTTGCTCCGGAATTTTCAACTTAAAAGCAGATTTTACCCTGGAATGTAAAGTCAGCTTCTCCAGCCGGCCGGCTTTCCAACTTGCATCGACGACACCTCCCCCACGTACACACAAGCCTTTAAAACTCCCCTCTTTCCAGACAGCAGGCAGAGCAGGCAAAACCTCGATAAATCCCTGCTGGCTCTGAATCAACATCTCGGCAATACCGGCACAACCGCCTAAATTACCATCGATCTGAAAAGGCGGATGGGCACAAAACAAATTGGGATAAGTTCCCCCGCCGGTATAATCTACTTTACCGCCGGTAACCACCGGTTTCAATAAATTTTTAAGCAATTCCAAAGCTTTGTCTCCCTCTTGCAACCTGGCCCAGAAATTTATTTTCCAAGCCATCGACCAACCGGTACCTCCATCTCCACGCCGTTGAAGTGTCTTACGGGCAGCTTCGGCCAATTCCGGGGTTTTGGCCAGGGATATCTGATTCGAAGGATACAAACCGAACAGATGGGAGACATGACGATGCCGGGGATCCACTTCCTCATAGTCTTCAAGCCATTCCTGCAAATATCCCCCTTTCGGACTGATTTGCATCGGCGGTAATTTATCCAACGCTTTCTCCAAAGAATCCGCAAATGCAGCATCTATCTCTAATAAGCGGGCAGCCTGTATTGTATTAGAAAATAACTCCCTGATAATCTGAGTATCCATAGCCGGCCCCATACAAACACTGACTTCCTTTCGGGTACCAGGCATATAAAAAGCATTTTCAGGCGAAGAGGAAGGGGCTGTAACCAGCCACCCCTGTGTAGGTTCCTCGATCATAGAAGAAAGGAAAAAACGGGAGGCTCCGCTTAACACGGGATAGACCTCCCTGAGGTACTCCTGATCGAGTGTAAAAGCATAATGTTCCCACAAATGCTCACAAAGCCAGGCCCCGCCGGTATTCGTGGCTCCCCAGGAAGCATGTTCTCCCGGAGCAGTAAAACGCCAGGGATTCGTCATCATATGAGCCACCCAGCCCTGAGCTCCATAAAAAGAATGAGCGGTGACCTCACCCGAAGTCACCAAATCCTTTACCAGATTTTTCAACGGAGTATGCAATTCCGATAAATTGACGATCTCTACCGGCCAATAATTCATTTGCAAATTGATATTCAGGTGATAATCGCCATTCCAAGGGGTTTGTACACTATTCGCCCACAATCCCTGCAAATTCAAAGGAAACGAATTTTCCCGCGTACCACTGATCAACAAATACCGGCCGTACTGAAAATACAAAGCGACCAAACCGGGATCTTCTTGTTCCTGAAAACGGGCCAAGCGCTGATCGGTAGGCAAAATATCCTGCGGAGTTCCTAAATCCAATTCCACGCGGTTGTATTTATATCGCCAGGCAGAATCATGCCGCTCCAACAAATAACCATAATCCATATTACCGGCAATCTGCATCAATTTTTCGACCCGCTCCGGGTAATCTGCCGCCCAAAGACTTGTCCCGGCGGACACCAGGACATAAGCCGTCGTCGCTTCTTTGACATGTATACAAGCCGAATCGGCCACTTGCCGGCCATCTGCAGTCCATACTTTCAGCTGCACCATATATTTCGTTCCGGCCTTCCCTTTCCCGTTATCCAATTGTCCTTCCATATAAACCACCCCATCATTAGCATAACAAGTGTAATTTTCAGGTCGGTCGATAGCAACATCAAAATCCAGCATTCCTTTCCGGTCGGCAGTCAACTTCATGATCATCACATCTTCTGTCTGGGAAACGAAATATTCCCGCCGGTATTTCACCTTACCTTTCCGGAAACAGGTCCAAGCCAAAGCTTTGTCCAAAGATAATCCTCTCTCATAAGCGGAATAACCGACATCGCTACTATCCGGGAAATGATATTGTAAATGCAGATTACCTAACAATTGAAAAGCGCCGTAAGGAGCGTTCGCCCCCTGTCCGAAAGCCGATCCTTGTCCTCCGCAAGCAAAGTGTTTATACATCAGTTCCTGGGCCTCATCGTTTTTTCCTTCCAATAACAGCCGGCGAATCTCAGGCAGATACTTCAAAGCTTCGGGATTACGAGTATCCTGAAAACTACCGGACCACATCGTAATATCGTTCAGGACGATAGTCTCCTGAACGACTCCCCCATCGGGCATCATCCCCAAACGTCCGTTTCCCAAAGGCAAAGTTTCCTCCCACCGCTCAGCCGGACGGGTATACCACAATTTAAGATCCGGTCGGGGCTGACAAGAACATACCGGGTAGATAAATCCCAACCAGACCGCCCATTGTACGAAAGTCATGTGTTTCATCTGTTCTGATTTAGCCGTTCCTAAGAATAGACAAATATATTTAATAAACGGTATTTATGTACATGTTTACATTAAATGTAGAATTATTTTGGTCCTTGTTCGTCTTCGGTATTCGTGTTCGGGGACCCGGTCGCTTCTGTCGGTCATCTAGCTTTTTCTTTCACTGACCGGCGGAACTCCTCACTTCGTTCGTCAGACACCACCGGTCGGGCGTTCAGAAA